>CAMCYN010000050.1 GCA_945883955.1 Akkermansia muciniphila | reverse complement strand
GATCTACAAGCCCTAGCCGAAGCGGGCTTGAAGCAGATTTTTTTTGACCTGAAACCATACCAAACCGATAAACATTAAAGAATCCGGATGAAACCTAACACTAATACACGGGGGATTCTTCGCGCCCCCTTTGTACTTGCCCCAGCTGTCTTGCTTGCGGCATTCCCCCTCCGCGCCGCCGACCTTCCTTCCATCACCCTCCACGCAGGTGGGCCCGATAACGCACTCGAGGAGCAAATCGTCCTCAACCTCGCCACGGGCCTTCAGAGTTCCTCGGTCTCGGGAGGACAGGCCGTGGCTTCCAAACGCCCGCGGTTGTTGTCGGGCTCGTTCTACGAGAATCCGCGGAGTAACTCCACCACCCGCGATCCGGATCCACCAAAGTATGCTGGGAATTTCAGCCAGAGCTGGTTGTCCCGCATCGGGGGGGTCTACCGCCCGCAGCATCTGTCGTGGCTCGACATCGGGTTGGACACCCGCATCCGGTTTGAGTACCGCGACAACGACCTGCGCTCGGTAAACGAAGCCGCGCCCAAGACTGCACTCGTGTCGAGTATCCCGAAGAAAATATTCAAGCAGACCGACAACGTATTTTTGCAGAGAACCCGGCTGTATCTGGGCATCAAGGAAGTGCTCGATCCGTTCCGGTTTGCGGTTGAAATCGCGGATTCCCGCCGTTACGCCGGCACGAACGCCCGGCCTGTGCCCACCGGGGACGAGATCAACTCTCTGGAGCCGATCCGTTTGTATGCGGAACTTCACTTTGACGCCCTTCTGCCTGCGGATCCCCATGGCAATGCGAGACCGGTGAGTTTGCGCTACGGCATTCACAACTTTGAGTTCCTGGACCGGCGTATCATCGCCAACAACCAGTGGCGCAACACGGCCAACACCTTTCAAGGTTTCCACGCTGCGATCGGGCAGGACTCCAACGACTGGGCGCTCGATCTGCTGGCCGTCCAACCGCTCAAGCGGTTTGAGTATGACCGCGACGAGGTCACTGATCCCGTCTGGGTTTTCGCGGCCATGGGGCACTGGCGGCGGTGGTCGGAGTTTGTGACTCTGGAGCCGTTTTATTTCCAGCGGCGCAATCCCCATTATATCGGTTCGGACGGCAAGGCGGTGACCGAACGTGTCGTGCACGCGCCCGGCCTTCGGGCCTACGGCACGGTCGGTAAAACGGGGTTCGATTTTGACGCCAGTATTATGCCTCAGTTTGGGTCCAAGGCAGCGCTGACCCTCAGTGATCTTGGTCCGGGAGATAACGGAGCAAATTCAGCCACCCGCAGGGAGGAGAGTATCCGGGCGCTCGGTTACACCGGAGAAATTGGTTACACTTTAAGCGAAAATCCGTGGAAACCGCGGTTGAGTTTCTTCTACGGGTTTGCGAGCGGCGACAAGCTGGCGAACCAAACTTTTGGCACTGCGCCTAATGGAGCCACGCTGACGGACCAGACCGACAACCGGTTTGAACGGTTTTACGGATTTCAACGCCCGTGGTCCGCGCAGGACTACATCGTTTATGAAAACATCAGTTCCCCGAAAGCCCGGCTGGAGTTCCGTCCGCACAAGGATGTGCGAGTGGATCTCGGCTACAGTTGGTTCTGGCTGGCCAGCGGAACGGACCGCTACTTCCGGGCCAACGCCGCCGTGGGAACCGGCCGGGATTACACCGAAAAATGGGGCAAGCATATCGGGGACGAAATAGACATCCGCGCCCGCTACGCGGCGACCAAAAGCACCGAGATCACCGTGGGATACTCCTTCTTCAAAGCGGGATCCTACACGAATGGAGCTATTTGGAGTTCAAATGTACCCGCCGCAAGCAGGCAGCAGAATGGGAAGGGCGACAGCAATTTCGCCTACGTCGAGGTGTCCCAGAAGTTCTTCTAGAAGGGCGCGCGAAGCAACGTCTACACGGGAAGCTTTCCTGAGTAGCGTCCACAGAATCCACGTAACACGACCGGCGCGGGAGTTCGACTTTCGCGCCGGTTCCCGTTTTTGGCCAATGCGGGCGAACGGAGGAGGGGCTCAGGTGGGTCTGGGGGTGGACCGGATTTGGACCGGTTGTGATCCAGCGAGCAAGCCGCTCTGCTCTTCCAGCCACTCTCCGGTCTTTCACGGTTCGTGCGTCGCGTCGTTATTCCGAATCCGAATGTGTGGCCCGGCACCGCCATCAGCCCAAATCCCCCACTCACGCCGCCATTCGCGGTTCCCTGCTCCCAACCCCTGCCCTAACTGAGGCGGATGCCTCCCTCCCCCCGCCCTACTAATGCCCGCCGTGTGCTGCTGGGGTTTGTGCTGACCCTTACGGCCATCGCCTATCTGGATCGCGTCTGTATTTCCGCCGCCAAGCCGGCCATTAAACTGGCCTTGGACCTGACCGACTCCCAAATGGGATACGTTTTTAGCGCGTTCACTTTCGCCTACGCGCTTTTTGAAATCCCCAGCGGTTGGCTCGCCGACCGCTTCGGCCCTCGCCTGATGATCACCCGCATCGTGATCCTGTGGTCGCTAATGACCGCCATGACCGGCATGGCCAGCGGATTTGTGTCCCTGTTTATCATCCGGCTTCTGTTCGGACTGGGCGAAGCGGGTATGTTCCCGGGGCTGGCCTTGGCGTTCTCCCGGTGGATTCCCGCCAAATCGCATGGCGCCGTTTTCGGACTTTCCATTACCGCCGCCCTGCTCGCCGGGGCCCTCACCCAGAAAGTCGTCATTCAGATGCTCGAAATCATGAGCTGGCGCTCCACCTTTCCCATCTTCGGCGCCATCGGTATCGTCTGGTCCGTGGCCTGGTATCGCTGGTTCCGCAACGATCCCCACGACCATCCCGGCGTCGACGCGACCGAACTCGCCCTCATCGGCACTTTACCCCATCCCACCAAAACGCCCGTGCCCTGGCGGGCCATGCTGAAAAGCCGCCACCTCATCGCTGTCTGCTTTGTCTATTTTGGCATCATCTACGGCTGGTACTTCTATCTGACCTGGATGCCCGATTATCTCCGGCGCGCCCACGGCTTCAGCGCCGACCGGGCCGCCACCTACGCGGCGCTTCCGCTCATTTCCATGGCCCTCTCCGTCTTTTCCGGGGGGTACCTCAGTGACACCCTGTGCCGGCGCTGGGGAATAGCGCGAGGCCGTCGTGCCTGCGGCCTCGTCTCGCTCCCTCTGGCCGCCCTCGCCGTCGGGGCCGCCACCTGGGTGGACCACGGAGTCGCGGCTGCCCTGCTGCTCGCATTGGCGGCTGGACTCGCCTCGCTTTCGGTGGCCTCGGCCTGGGCGGTCACGCTGGACATTGGTGGAAAAAACGCAGGGGTGGTCAGCGGATCGATGAATATGCTCGGCAATCTGGGCGGGGCGCTCAGTCCGGTGGTGGTTGGCCATTGCGTTCAGCATTGGGAAAACACCCACCCCTGGGCCGCCTGGCATATCCCTATTCTCACCACAGCCGCCTGTTACCTGCTCTCCTTTGTGTGCTGGATGCTTATCGACGCCGACCAGTCCATCGAAGGCCCGCCCAAGGCTGCGGATCTCTCCGGCACTTAGGGCCTCGCCTTGGAGGCCGGAACCCGCGGAACCTGAAGACCCCGGCTCGCCGGGAGGACGTACGGAAGGCTTGGCGGGGACTCCGGGCGGGGCGATGAAAACAGGGTGGCCGGTTACATCCGCCCCCCCTTCCCGGGTCGATGCTTTCTATAGGGAGTGCCGCCATCTCCGGCCTCGCGACAGGATCAGCACCATGAAAACGTACCCGTTTCGTACCGTTATTGCCCTTCTTCTCCTGGCTGGTTGGACCGCCCAGACTGATGGGACCGCCCAGGCCGGTGAGCCCACCAAATCCGCCGACGACCGAACGATCCGCGAACGTATCGCCCAATCCGCGGACGCCGTTCGGGACAAACTTTCCGCGCTAGCCGATCGCGGTGTCGAACAGGCCCGCAAAGCCTGGAAACAAACCCAGTCTTTCCTCAGCGATTCCCCCGACGCCCACCGGCAAGGTGCTGTGGAACGTCTGGCCGATCTGGACAGGGAGATCGCAAAGCTCGAAGTGGCAAGCAAACACGAGTGGATGCGGGACCGCGAATATTTCAGGACCCGGCTCGCCGCACTCACCCAGCACTACGATTACACGTTGCGCCAACTCGAACGGTTGCCGAACGACAAGACCGCCGAGGGTTATGAGCTAACCCGCAAAGCCTTCGACAACACCCTTGAAGACCTCGAAAACGCTCTCGACCAGGCCCGGCAGGAAACCCGCAGCGAACCTTGATCCCGCCCGCCGTAACGAGGCTTTCGCGTTCTCCGTCCCTCGCGCTGGCCCGGATCGGGCCCGCTCTCCGGAAGCCTCCAAAGGCCCCACAAAATATCTCTCGAAACACACCCGACCGCATCGACACGGGCTTCCGGTGAGTGGGCCCGCGGCTGGTGGGGTGGTGGTGGGGTGGAGGCGACACCAGCGCCATTCATTTTGGGTTATCCCACCTTCTCAAAGGGCCGTAGTGACTCCTCCTAACACCAACCCTCCGGCGAACCCCACCGTTCCACGGCGGTGGGGCGGGCGTATCAGCCTGGCCGTACTCGCGCTCCTGGGGTTGCTGACCCTTTTCCACCGGCCCCTCCTTTTCTATTCCAGCAGACTCGTGGCTGAGCGAATCGCCGCCGCCCATAACCTTCGCCTGAGCTACCACGTTCACGGCTCGATTTTTTCCACCCTCGACATCACCCACCTGCGGCTCGAACCGAGCAAGCCGGGTCCCATCGAACGATTCGAGGTCGGGGCCTTCCATTTGCGCTACAGTCTCCCCTCTCTGCTCCGACGACATTGGCGCTCCGCCATCTCAGAACTCGAGCTGCACGATGCCACCCTGGTGCTGGATCCCGCCCATTGGCCGCCAAAACGTCGGACCGCCACCGGCAAAAAGATTCTCCGGGCACTCCTTCCCGAACGAATCACCCTGACCAACCTCAATGTCACCGTACGTTCGCCTCGCGGCGATACGATCATCCAGGGCCTCAACCTCACCCTGGATCCGGGTGCCACGGGTGAACTCTCCATTCGCACCCTTGCCCCTGGGCGCTTCGGCGTCTGGAACGACGTGCGAACCCGTACCTCATTCCACAACCGGAATCTCGTGCTCGAAAACCTCACCCTGGAACCTGAACTCACCCTCCGCGCCCTGAGTCTCCAGACCTCGAGACTCGAGTCAGGCGAACTGGATCTCGCACTCGACGGCACCCTTTTCGACGCTCCCTTTTCCGCCACCCTGCAAATCAGCGGCCTGGGTCGCCGGACTCATTTCCACGCCTCTGCGAACACGGAACACCTCCCGCTCGAGACCGTCTTAAAAGCGCTGAGGAAACCACCGCCCGTACAAGGAACACTCACCCGATTGGTATTCTCTTACGACGGCAGCCCGTCCGTCCCCCGGGACTGGTCGGGCTCCCTTACCGCACACCTCCAGAACCTCCGCCTCGGAGCCCAGTCGCTGGGAGAGGCCGCCGTCTCGCTGCATTTAGGCGAGGGGCGCGCGACCCTGGTGCTCACCCAAACCCCGGATGAAAACAGCCGGATCAGTATCCGCGCCGAAGGCGAACTGCCGGAACGACTCGACGGATTTCCGAAAACCCGGGCCTCCGGCAACCTCGAATTCCACTCCGAAGATCTCGCCACCTTGACCGGCACGCTCAAAAAGCCCGTTCACGGCGACACCAACGCCCGCCTCACCTTCCGTCTTCACGACGGCAAGCTCGAGGCAGACGCCACGGTGGAATCCAGACGCGTGTCAGTCTCCGAATTGGAGCTGCTCGAAACCGCGTTCACGCTGCATGCGGAAAAGACTTTTCCGACTCCAACCCCGAGCCTCAAACAGCCTCCCTTCGCCGGCCTGGTCACCCGCTTCAACGGACACAGCTCGGGCGTACGCTTCCGCTCCTACGAGATCGAGTCGCTGGCAGTACAACTCACAAGCGAGGAAAGAACCGTCACACTGTCGAAGCTTTCGCTACAAAAGACCCGAAACGGACTCACGCTAAACGGCAATTATGTCCTCCCGGACGACCTCAAGTCCTGGAACACCCAGGCGCTCGACCTCCAGCTATCCCTCGATGCCCCCGACTTAAGCGTATTCGCCCGGCCCGGCACCCCGGACCAACTCGGCGGCGAACTGCAAATCCACGGCCGCGCCCAAACCCTTCACGGCGAAACCAACGGCAGCTTTCGCCTGGCCGGAAAAGCCGTCCGCTTCCAGACACTGAATATTCAGCATCTGGGCGGCACTGCGGACATCGTTCATAACATCGCCTATAGCCCCAACCTGAACCTCACCTTCGATGCCCGAAACCACATCGACTTCGGTGGCCAGGTCCAACTGGCGCCCCCCTTCCAGTACAACGCCTGGGCCGAGGCCCTCTTGAGCGATTTATCGCGCTTTGAGGCCCTGCTCGCCAAACCCGACAAAAAGACACCCCTGGCCGGCGCGCTGGCACTTTCCTGGCGAGGAAGTGGCGACTTCCCCCACCGCACCGGCTCCCCCTCACCTCCAGGCCCCCACCGAGGTGCCGCCTCACTCCGCCTCGAACGCGGCCGATTCGGCGCCGCCGAGGAGCTCGGCGCGCACCTCGTGAGTGGCTACGACCTGCCGACCTCCTTCCATGTCCCCATCTTCCACCTCTCAACCAAACAGACCGAGGCCAATGCCCGGATCCATTTTGAAAATTCTCTGCTAAAAATTGAAGGTATCGAGGTGCGGCAGGGAAAACTCCCGCTTGTGAGTGGCACCATCGAACTGCCTCTGGATCCCACCCAGCTTTCTCCCCCGTCGCGTATGGTGCCCGAGGATAGCGCATTAAAAATCGCACTAACCTCCCGGGACCTCGATCTGGGCGCGCTCGCCGTCGAAGTCGGACAAAAAAACCCGTTTCTCAGCGGGATCCTCAATGCCGACATCACAGCCAGTGGCTCGCTCCGGACCCTTCAGGCCGACCTCCGTTTCCGCGGCCGCAAGATTCAAACGGTTCAAATACCCAAACTCTACCCAGCAGACTGCACGCTGGATCTCAGTCTCCGGAACAATCGGGTTGTCCTGTCCGGCTCGCTGAATTTACGCGAACTCCAGCCGCTTAGATTCGATGGCACCCTGCCGTTGAACGTGGCGGCCCTGAAGAACTCCGGGGCGCTGGACAAGAAGACTCCGGTGCATCTGGCCTTGGTCTTGCCGCGTTCGTCCCTGGGCTTTGTGAGTGCGGTGGTCCCGAAGATCCGGTTCCTCAAAGGGACGGCGGCCATCGATTTCACAGTGGACGGGACCCTCGGAAAACCGGAACTCGGAGGGGCCATCCAAGCAGACATCGTCGACCTGCGTATGACCGACACGAGCGTTCCACCGGTAAACAACGCCACCCTGCGGCTGAATTTCGCCCGCGATCAGCTCGTGGTCTCCCAACTGCGTGGGGGAAGTGCCGGTGGCTCCTTTGGTGCCTCCGGCACGATCGGCTTTCCCAAACTCCAGGAGCCCGTTTTCGATCTGCGTCTCACAACCCAGAAAGCGCTGGTGGTTCAAAACGATAACATCACCGCCCGCGTCAGCAGCGATTTGAAGGTTACCGGACCGCTGAAGGCCGGCACGGTTTCGGGCCGGATCTTTTTAACCAAAAGCCGCTATTTTAAGGATGTGGATATCCTGCCGATAGGGTTGCCGGGACGCCCCCCGGCCCATCCGCCGGGAGAGCCCCGGACGATCAGTTTCTCCAGTCCGCTGCTCCGGGACTGGAAGTTCGATGTCGCCATCCGAACCCAAGACCCATTCCTGATCCGGGGAAATCTCACCAACGGTTCTGGTGTGGTGGACCTGGAGCTGGGCGGCACCGGACTGAGACCTTTTCTGAACGGCTCGGTTCAGGTCCGGGATCTGATCGCGTCGCTGCCCTTCAGCCGTCTCACCATCGACCGGGGACTGCTCTATTTCAGCAGCGACGCGCCTTTTGTGCCCAAACTGGAAATCCAGGCCAGCTCGGTGGTGCGCGATTACAACATCACCGTGTACGTCTACGGGACGACGCGTAAACCCGAGGCGCTTTTCACCAGTGAACCGCCCCTGCCACAGTCCGAAATCGTCGCCTTACTGGCCACGGGAGTAACCACCCAGGAGATGGCCGGCGACCCAAACATACTCGCAGGCCGCGCCGCCATCCTGCTGATGCAGAGGTATTATCGCAAACTCTTAACCTCAAACGAACCGTCGCAGCCCCGGGAATCCTTCATGAACCGGGTCGAGGTAGATTTGGGGGGAACCGACCCGCGTACGGGCCAGCAATCGCTGGTCGCCCGGTTCAAGCTCAGCAACGAGATCGTGTTGAGCGGGGGCATCGGCATAGGCGGGAATTTTCGTGGGATGGTTAAATACCTCGTGCGTTTTCATTGATGGACCCCCTTCGCGGCTATGTCCGGACGGTCCAGGTCGGCTTGAATCTCCTGCTTGCCGCCGGACTGACCGTCCCCATCCCCGCCCAGGACCTGCCCACAGGTGGACTGCCCGGTTTGCCCGATCAATTGCCCCTGCTCGAAGTACCCGAGCCCAAACCGCGCGGCCAACTCGCCATCACCGTCACCGGCCACCAGGCTTTTTCGACCCAGCGCCTGCACGAGGCGATCGTCCATCAGATCGCCGCCATCGAAGAATCCGGACTGGATGAAGCCGGCGCCCACGATGCGGCCTTCTTTCTGGCCAGCTTCTACCGCAAACAAGGCTACGCGGAAGTGGACGTCTCTGCCCGGATCACCGGAGCGTGGTCGTTGTTGCTGAGCGTTCAGGAAGGGCCGCGGGCCACCATCGGGCGGGTAAATATCGTCGGCAACAGCGCCTATAACAGCCTCACCCTCAGCCGTTATATACAGGAACCGACCCGAAAGCGTTTTCCAAAGCTTAAGGCCAGCACACCGTTACCTTTTATCCAGACCGATATCCAGGTCGGCGTCGATTTAGTCGAAAGAGCCTACGCCGCAGACGGGTTTCTGGACGCCGTCATCACCCCGGCGGAGATTGATCTCAGGGACGCTGGGACCGTAGCCGATATCACCTTAAAAATTAGCGAGGGCCCCCAATACCGTTTCGGGGCCGTTCGTTTCTCCGGCACCCCCCTGTACTCACGCGAGGTACTGCTCCGGGCCGTGGCGGAGGAAGTCACCAAACCGTTCACCGATGGACGGCTCGCGGCAGCCCAACGCAAGCTGGAGGATTTTTACAAGCTCCGGGGCCATTTCAGCGCCCGGGTGGAAGTTGCAGGCGACAAAAACCACACCTCGGGCCGGGGACGAGTCCCCGTTTCCTTTCAGCTCGTGCCAGGCCCGGTTTTTCATTTCGACGGACTCAGCCTGCACGGGCTCGAACACGTAAAGCCGGAGTTTCTGCGCAACCGGTTCCGGAAATTGAGTGGCGAGGTGTACAGTCCCGAGCCGATCGACAAAAAATTCCGGGAGTTGGTCCAGACCGGCCTCTTCCGGAATCTGCGGATCAGCCCGAAAGTGTTACCCGAAAACCGGATCCGGCTCGCTATTGATGTGGAGGAGGCACGCGCCAAAGAATTTGGCATCGGGCTTGGATTTGCCACCTTCGAAGGGGCACTTGCCTCGTTGAGTTATAGCGACCGGAACCTGTTCCAGAGCGGGCGGCCATTAACCATCAACACCGAATACACTTCGCGGGGATATAAAGGCGACATCCTCTACTCGGATCCGTGGCTGTTTGAGACCGACTACAAGCTGCAGTTACATGCCTACGGCCTCACGCGGGAGTTGCCCGGATACTCGAAGTTCGAGTACGGCTTTCAACCCTCCCTCGCCCGCCACATCACCGAGCACTGGGAGGTGAGCGGCTTTTTTCTCGCCAAACAGGTCTCCCTCACCGAGGCCAAAATCGCACCCCGAACCCTGCTGGGCCCAAGCGATTACCTGGCCAACTCGATCGGGCTTTCCCAAACCTTCGATCGCCGCAACAACATCGTAAACCCCACCCGCGGGTTCCTCTTCACCACAACGGTCGATTTCGCCTCGGGGATGTTTGGAAGCGATGCCGAGTTTGTACGCGGCACCTGCCGCTTCGCTTATTACGTACAGGTTACCAAAGGCTCGGTGCTCTCGCTCGGCGTGCGTGGGGGCGCCATTTCAACTACCGGAGGAATAAATCCGCCCCCGATCGAAGAACGCTTTTTCAACGGCGGCGCCACCAGCGTCCGCAGTTTTGCAGAGAGAAAACTCGGACCTCGGGATCGGAACGGGTACCCGATCGGGGGCAATGCGTTCACCGTTTTTAATGCCGAATACACCATCCCAATCCAGGCCGACCTCAAAGGCGCGTTCTTTGTGGATGCAGGCAATATTCAACCACGCGCCAGCGATTTCGGGTCCTCGGGTATGCGGTACGGGGTCGGGGTAGGGTTGCGCTACAATTTGCCGATCGGCCCGCTTCGAGTGGATTGCGGTTTGAACCCGTCTCGCGCGCCGGGCGAATCTTTGGGCGCCTTTCATTTCAGTATCGGCGCGGCTTTCTGAACCGGGCGGCTGTGGCTGAAGCTGCCTGTGCCCAGCCCGCCAGCCGCCTACTCCGAGGGTGGCACCAGTTTGTATTTGGCGCACAACACATCCCGAAGCAGCTCCGCGTTGCGACGAGGCACGACGCCCCCCCCGAATTTGCAGGCGTAAACCTTCGTGAACTCCGCGCCAAAAAACAAAATACACGCCGAGTAATATATCCACGCCAGCAGCACCACCAGCGACCCCGCCGCCCCAAACCCCGAGGCAATGCCGCTCCGGCCCAAATACAGTCCGATCAGAAATTTCCCGACCGTAAACAGAAACGCCGTTCCCACCGCGCCCACGGCCACATCCCGCCACCGTATCCGCACACTGGGCAACATTTTGAAGACCATCGCAAACAGCACACTGATGACGGCGAACGAAACGAGGAAATCGACGCCGTACCAAACCCCTTTCGGGACCGGCAGCACCGCGCCCATCAGCTTTCCAGCCGCCGAAATCGTCGCGCTTACCAACAGCGAAGCCAGCAACACAAAGCCTATCCCTAGCACGGCCAGAAAAGACTTGAGCCGCGCCCGGACCAAGCTCCACACCGGACATCCGGGCTTCACCACCACACCCCACACCGTGTTGAGCGCGTCCTTGAGTTCGGCAAACACGGTGGACGCCCCAAAAATCAGCACCACCAACCCCAGGCTTGAGGCCAGAATACCCGTCCCTTTCGACTCCGCACTGGACTGGACGAGCATCTGGATGGCTTCGGCGGCGCGCGCTCCGGCCAATGCCGAGATTTGCTGCGCAATCTGCCCTTGGGCGGCCTGTTCTCCATAAACCAAACCGGCAATGGCGATCACGATCACCAGCAAAGGCGCGAGCGAGAAAATGGCGTAATACGCCAGCGAAGAACTCAACCGGGTCGCCCCATCGTCCAACCAAGCTTCAGCCGCTTCCTTCAATAATTGGGACAAATCACGGAGCCACATATTTTACAAATCGGATTCCAACCGACTCCGCGCAGGAACTGATCTTTTCCGGACTCAAAAACAGCCCGGCTCCGACCCGCGCAGCGTCCGGCAGCCCGCAAACCGCGTGTCGCTTCCAGGCCGTCCATTTCGGGCATGTGACAATCCATGAGGATGAGGTCGTGGCCGGCGACTCTTTCAATCGCCTCGCCCCCATTGAGGGCGACGGTAACCGTACACCCCAACTTCCCCAGCATCGCTGAGCCGACCCTTTGATTGGTTTCCACATCCTCGGCCAACAGGACACGCAGTCCGAAACGAACCACCTCGGCCTTGGGCTGGACCGGTGCCTCCAGGGGAGCGGAGGTCAGCGAAGGCAGGGGAAGGTGGACAAAAAACGTGGACCCTTTGCCCGCGACACTCCTGGCGGAGATCGTCCCATGCATGCAGTCCACGAGTTGCTTGGCGATGGCCAGCCCCAGGCCGCTGCCTCCAAACCGACGGCTGGTAGTCGCGTCGGCCTGCGAAAAGGGTTGGAAGAGTAGGTCGAGCGCACCCTCGTCCATAACGATGCCGGTGTCGCTGACGGTCATTTCCAGCTCGGAATCGCTTTGGCCCAGGGTGAGTTCGACTTTTCCGGCCTCGGTAAGACAGCGGCCAGAAAAGTAACCAGCGCTATGGGCGTGCTGCAAATGAAGCTGGTCAGATAAGTAAGATCGTCAAACGCCTGTTCCGGAGGCGTATCCATGATCTCATAGGATTCGAGCGCTTTCGCTCTTCTCTCGGAATCAGAGAAGGGGGCATTTGATTCGGGACGATCCATAAAGGGGTGTCGTTTCAGGAAAAGCAGCTTGTGTACTGAACACCTAGGAGGGCGGCTTGTGGCGAGCGCGATTAGGAGCGGTTTAGGGTGCGAGTAGCCCCCCCGTCTGGAGAGAGGAACGCTCAGGGCGCACAGAGTCGCCTGTTATTAAAGTATCAGAACACGTTACCACAGAGCGTCGCTTTTAGCGGATTATAGAAGGGTGCAGTTGAGCGACTGCGGCAAGGTGCATAACCACGCCCTGCAGCCAGGCTGGCACACATGCCCTAAAACACTAACCCCAAGATGTATATGAAGGAGATTATGAATAATAGTCCGAAGATCGATTCAGGAAGTGAGCCGTGGCGGGGGCTAAACACCTTGGAGTTCCTCAAAAACGAGTCTCCGGCATTTATGCTAGAGGTATTCAGGATGTTTAAGTCCGTCGTTTTTGAACCCGGAGAGGTCATCGTACAGCAAGGGTTGGAGGGCGATGGCATGTATTTCATGCAGGAGGGCCACGCGGATGTATGGCTGGACGACGTGTTGCTGGCGAATATCGGACCGGGAATGCCGTTTGGTGAAATGGCACTCTTATCCGGAGAAAAGCGGATGGCCACAGTCCGCGCTCAGACCTGCTGTATCACCCTGCACCTCTCCAAGCTAGACTTCGACAGGCTGCGCTCCAGGCACCCCGAATTTGATTCGCAGCTCCAGGCTTTGGTCGCACAACGTGTGGCCTCCAACGCGGCGCGCTCAGCCTAAAACTTCAGAGCACGGTGTGCCGGGCTTGTGGCGCTCTCCGTGCAACACAAGCCCGGGAGAGGCTCGAGGATACGCTCCCCTCTGATGGTTTTGTCGCAGTCGCATCCTCCGCCCCCCTTTCCTTCCACGGGGCGGTTCCACGGGAATAAATGCCGCCGGGCCGGGCCACACTTCCGTAATGTCTCTAGCGACTCGAGACGGGCCATGACCGGGGCCGATGTCCTGGCCAAAAACCTTCGAGGCCCCCGATCAAACGCGCCGAGCCTCAGCGGGAACCCATTTGCCGTCTTTCGAATCGCTTCCCGAGTAACAGGCATTCCTGTACGGGCCGTACTCCCGCGGAGGGCGTGGGATGAGTGAGGCAAGCGGCGGCAGTGCAGACCGCCAGATCCAGGCGTGCCTCCAAGGTCCAGCCTTCGTGCAGAGCGTACAAGTAACCGGCCGCGAAAGCGTCCCCCGCGCCGGTGCTCCCTTTTGAAAATCCAGCCGGCAATGCCAGCGAAGGGCAGGCAATCGCGTCCTGTCCTCGTTCAATAGCGGTGGCGCCGGCTTCGAAATGAAGAACCACAGATTTTCCAACGCCAAAACTGAGGATCTCAGCCGTCGCTTCCAGCACCCCCGCCACATCCTCCGGATCTAAAGGCCGCCCCACGATTTTACCGGCTTCGATTTCGTTGATGATGAGATGGTCGACGAAGGGCAGGGTGCCCCGGACGATTTTGCTATAATCAGGATGCTCGATGCTCACCAGATCCATACTGGTTTCGAGGCCAGCAGCGCGCGCGGCTTCCAGCACGTGGGAGGCCCCGGTGCGCTCATCGACAACAGAGATGCTGTCGAGGGTTGGGAGCAGCATGAGGTAACCGAAGTGAAAGATGCGGGTGCGAGTCGTGGAGAAATCGAAGTGATGTTTGTCCAGAAGGGCGTTGGCGCCGGGTTGGTGGAAAAAGGTGCGGCGGCCCGTGCTCTCTACCGTCATCGCGTCGGTATAACTTGTAGGGGCAAGCTCGGTGCGGTGGAGCTGCGTTGTGTCGATGCGGTGCGAGCGACAGTCCTCTAAAATCCAGGACCCATTGACGTCGGCGCCTACCAGCCCGGCGGCTTCCAGGGGGAAGCCACACTCTAAAGCGGACAAGTCTTTGAGCACATTATATGGGCCCCCGCCGTTCGCCATCGATTCCGCCCGGATGATGGTGAGCATGTTCTCCTCGGGGTAGTGGGTGACGGTTTTGACGTAGTCGACGATGAAGTTTCCACCAGCGAGAATTCCGGAGCGGGGCGAGTGCATAAGGGGAGAGCCATAACCGCTCCACCACCCCTGACGCTCCGTCTGGAGTCTCAGAAGCACGCCCCGCAACCTCATTTCCGGGCCGCGACGACACTCCGAGGCAGCTTTGCGGAGGCGCGAGTGCGACTCCTCTCTTTGGAAAAGCTTCAGCCATAGGCTTTAAAATGGGGGAAATGCCCTGGCCATGTTCAAGTCGCCATTTCCTCGTCCTGCTCCCGGGTGCGGAATGTCCCTCTCCTCGGACATAAAAAGAGCAGCACTCTGTTAAGGGGTACTGATTTTTCCGCGACGAGAGAGAACCTCCTGCTTCAGTTGTTTGGATACACGCTTCTGCTCCCGCAGAAGCACTTTTGCCCGACAGATCGTTTCCGGCGAATCCAGAAATCTTGCTAGCCACGCTTGAGCATCCTTCGGCGGTAACCACGGCCTGCTTTTTCCATATCGCCGGTAGAGCGAGAAGCACTGGTCTCGGTAGGTTGAGCCCGTTACTGCTGCGACACACTTCTCGTAATAAGCTAACCATGAGAGCATTGGACGACATATCAGCAGCATTTCGTCGGGATTTGCGAAACGAAAACGGCCCTCTTCATACTGACCTGGCGTTAATGGTGTAGCGCCTGCACAGTCAAAAAAGCGCTCGCGTGCTCGAATGAATATCACTCCGCTGGCCGTCGCTTCCTGCGGATACCACCCAGCGCAAAAACTGTGTAATTCGACCTTCCCGTTGTTCCAATCAAAGCGATAGCGGCTACTCCCTTCCCCGCAGGAGCGCTCCCGCTCAAACCGATCTGCGCCGATCCGCAGGAGCAGGTTCCCTTTTGGGTGCTGCACATCACATCCCCAGAAAAACATCTGCTGTAGAAACATCCCGCTGAGGTCCCGCATCAGCGCTCGCACCTGAGAACGAGCTGGTTGGGCGTCTGTAACGGAAGGCGAAGACAAGGAAACCACAGGTTGCATTGAGTCTATGTGTTGTTGGCGTCCTGATTGTTCACCTCAGGGAGGGGCACGCTGCCGGTGCAGTAGTTGCCTGGTTGCATAATGGGTTTGTGCGCTGATTCTGTTTCTGGCTGTTTTTCAAACTCGTAAAGTACTGACGGCAAGCTTTGTGCCTCATGGCTTCCGGGCGTTTACCTCTTGGATTCAGCGTGGAACCATCCTCTCCTTCCTGCAACCCATTTGCACTAAAAGATTGCCTGGCGTCCCGGCGCGTCTTTTACTTGAGAGATAAAGCTGTGGCGTTACCCCACATTTAAACAACTCTGAACCAAATTGTTATGGATACAATTCCTGTCACTGTGCTGTCTGGATTTCTTGGCGCGGGAAAAACGACCTTGCTCAACCACATTCTCCATAACCGGGACGGCAAACGCGTCGCTGTCATCGTCAATGATATGAGCGAGGTGAACATTGACTCGGCGTTGATCGCGCAGGGCGGTTCGCGGCTTTCCCGTACTGAGGAAAAATTGGTGGAGATGAGCAATGGGTGTATCTGCTGTACGCTGCGCGAGGACTTGCTGAAAGAGGTGCGCCAGATCGCTGAAGCGGGCCGTTTTGACTATCTGCTCATCGAAAGCACGGGTATTTCCGAACCGCTACCAGTCGCTGAGACTTTTGCCTTTCAGGATGAAGACGGAATCTCGTTAGGTGAATTTGCACAACTCGATACTATGGTGACGGTTGTGGATGCGTTTAATTTTGCGCAGGATTTTGCGGATGCGGATTTATTGGCAGACCGTGGAGTCGCTCTTGGCGCAGAGGATGAGCGAACCGTTGTGGATTTGCTGACAGACCAAATCGAGTTCGCCGATGTGGTCGTCTTGAATAAATGCGATCTCGTCAGTGCCGAGGAACTACTTTTTGTGGAAGGCACTCTGCGCCGATTAAATCCGCGAGCGAAAATCGTGCGGGCAACGCGTGGCGTGGTGCCACTCGAGGAGGTACTGAGCACAGGACGGTTCGATTTCGATGAGGCCCGTAAGGCGCCGGGTTGGATGAAAACACTTCGAGGAGAAGAGACGAGCGAGGCAGACGAATACGGTTTTTCGTCTTTCGTCTATCGTGCGCGCCGTCCTTTTCATCCCGAAAGGTTTTGGGAAACGATCCAGCAGGAATGGCCTGGGGTGATCCGCTCGAAGGGATTTTTCTGGCTCGCCACGCGACCGCGGTTTGTCGGGGTTTGGTCGCAGGCGGGTGGTGCGTGTCAATATGAGGCTGGCGCTCTTTGGTGGGCTGCGGTGCCAAAAGAACGGTGGCCGGAGGAAGGGGACGAAATACTCACCGACATTCGGCAGCAATGGCAGGAACCTTTCGGTGACCGCCGACAGGAAATCGTGATTATCGGCCAAAACTTGGAGCAAGCCGCGCTGACCGCGATGCTCGACGCCTCGCTTCTTAGCGATCTTGAAATGAGTCAACCCGACTGGGATCACTTCACCGATCCGTTTGAGGAATGGAAGACCGTCGAGGAGCTCGCGGCGGAGCAAGGCCAATACAGTTACGCGGAGTGACATTGCGGATTCCTCAAATCTCCTAAGCATGAATACCACTGCTCGTATCCCTGTCACTGTCCTCACCGGCTATCTCGGCTCAGGGAAGACCACGTTATTGAACCACATCCTTACAGCCGAACATGGCAAGCGCATTGCCGTTATCGAAAACGAGTATGGTGAGATCGGAATCGATAACAACCTCGTGATCAATGCTGACGAAGAGATATTCGAGATGAACAACGGCTGCATCTGTTGCACCGTGCGCGGCGATCTCATCCGGATCCTCGGCAATCTGATGAAGCGAAAGAACAAGTTCGATTACATCATA
The DNA here is from genome assembly GCA_945883955.1 of Akkermansia muciniphila. Taxonomy (GTDB): domain Bacteria; phylum Verrucomicrobiota; class Verrucomicrobiia; order Chthoniobacterales; family Chthoniobacteraceae; genus Chth-196. Next base: position 2,723 of record CAMCYN010000050.1, on the reverse strand, counting down.
ATCGAAACTACAGGACTCGCAGATCCTGCGCCGGTTGCGCAGACATTCTTTGTGGATGACGAGATGAAAGAGAGTTTTTCGCTCGATGCCATCATCACAGTCGTGGATGCGAAACATATTTGGCAACACATTGATGACTCCGACGAGTGCAAGGAACAAATCGCTTTTGCCGATGTGCTCCTCTTGAACAAAATCGACCTCGTGACGCCATCGGAGCTCGACCAGCTCGAATCCCGCATCCGCTCGATGAATCTCACCTGCAAAATTCTTCGGACTCTCAATACCGAAACCGATCTGGCGCAGTTACTGAATGTTCGAGCCTTCGATCTGGATGCGAAGCTGGAGTTTAATGAGCACTTTCTGGATGAAGAAGTGCCGTTCGAGTGGGGTGGCGTTTTTGCAATCACGCCGGGGAATTACCAGCTCGTGCTCGATCCCGGGCCAGATCCGGCAATTGACGTCCTCCTCCTTCCGATCTCGCCGAATAATGACGGGGCTTATGATGCAGTGAAAAGGGAAGCGATCATCACTTTTGCAGATGATGGGGTGGCGATGGAACCCGGCAATGTTCTCTGTCCTAACCGTCAGCTTGTCACCCTGGCGCCCGACAAAGAGGGCGCGACTTACACGCTGAAAGTGGAGGATTCCGGACATTACGCATTGTTCACCCAGCATGGCCCGGATGAATTCAATCTGCGCCTATTGAGCAATGGGCAAGCCGTTGTACCGATACGAGCGGAGGAGTACGCGCACAGCCATTCGCATGATCAGAGCGTTACTTCCGTTGGCATTACAGACGACGCGCCGCTTGATTCGAAGCGTTTCAATAAATGGATGAGCACGATTTTGCGGACGAAGGGCGTCGATATTTTCCGGATGAAAGGCATCCTGAATTTTCAAAATGCCGATACGCGCTTCGTTTTTCAGGGGGTGCACATGCTTTTCGACGGCAAGCCGGATCGTGCTTGGAAGCCCGAAGAAAAACGTCGCAGCCAGTTGATCTTTATTGGACGTAATCTCGACCGTTCGGAATTAATCGCCGGGTTCAGAGACTGCCTGGCCGATACTGAGGATAAGATTGCCCGATGAGTGCATGCCAAACGTGGAGCTATGATGCACACGATCATATTGCCGCACTCTCGTGGCTGCCCGACAGTCATACGCTTGCGGTGGCGCCCGTCGTGGGCAGTATCGTGTTGATCGATCGCATCACTGGCAAAGTGCGGTGTACATTGCGCGGGGACGCTTTGGCTAACAGCGCGCTTTCGGCATCGCGCAGCATGCCGCTTATGGTGACCTCTGGCCAAGATGGTACCGCCCGTACTTGGAATACGGATACGGGTGAACTGGTTCACGAACTCCGCACCAGTGATAGTGCCAGCGATTGGTGTGAGCATGCACGTTTCTCGCGCGATGGGACTCTTCTTGCCACTGCTGCCGGACGAACTCTGCGAGTGTGGGCGAGTAGTGGGGAGTGTGTTTTTGAAAATAGCGCCCACCATTCCACAATCGCCGCCCTGGAATGGCGGCCCGACGGCGCGGGAGTGGCCACTGGCTGCTATAATGGCGTGCAGCTTTTTCGCGCCAAAAACGACAAATGGGAACCACATGCCTACGAAGTATTACGCTGGAAAGGGAGTATCCTCTCCTTGGCGTGGAGTCCGAACGGACGTTACATCGCAGGAGGCTCTCAGGAAGCTACGATTCAGTTTTGGCGGCTCCCGTATCGGACTGGCGAAGAGCTCTTCATGTCTGGCTACGCCAGGAAGGTCCGCGAACTCGCATGGAATGCTGGCTCGCGTTACTTGGCCAGTGGTGGCGGTGACGTTGTCACGGTGTGGGATGTTTCGGGCAAAGGCCCCGCAGGCACAACGCCCAAACAATTCGAAGGACACGAGGCACCAATCACGCAACTCGCCTTTCAGAATCGAGGTCATCTCCTGGCCAGTAGCGGCGCGGATGGTCGTCTCTTCATCTGGGACTTGGCAAAGGACAAGCGTCAACGCTACGAGTTCACGCCACCGGGGAGTATTGCTGTGCTTGCCTGGTCTCCTGACGATACGGCTCTTGCCATTGGCGGTGCGGATGGAAGTGTCTGCCTGTTTGAATTTCCATTCGCTTGATAGAAAGGCGTTTCCGAATCAACACAAGCGTCGGCAAAAGGACCTGTGGCAGATCCCCAGCATCGCGCTGACGGCTGGCGCCATGCAGGAGGAAAAGGAACGCTGTCCGGCGTGTGGCATGAATGCGGTGCTGACCAAGCCGGGCCGGGCCGAGGCATTGAGCGGAGCGTTGGCCCAGTGGTTCAGGCCTTAAGCGCGCGCCTCGCCGCGCTTGAGCGCAACGGGATGGCCGGGGGCCCGCGATGCCGTTGGTCTGTTAACGGGCCGTAGTGATATGCGCCCCCTCGCCAGCCGCGTACAAAATAGGGCGGTTTGCGGTCATTCCTGGATTGGCGCGCACTTTTAAGCGGCAAATGGCGCTTTGCTTTGGAGTAAGTAAGTGGATGACAGCCCCACCCTCCCAAAAGCACGACCAGTTCCTGCGCCTCTATGTCGAGCATGAGGAAGCGCTTAATGCCTTCGTGCGTACGCTCGTTCCTACCCGCGACGAGGCACGCGAGGTCATGCAGGAGGCGGCCGTGGTCTTATGGCGGAAGTTTGAGCAGTTGGAGATGCCGGAGGATTTCCGGCGCTGGGCCTTTGTTGTGGCGCGGTTTGAAG
>CAMCYN010000049.1 GCA_945883955.1 Akkermansia muciniphila | reverse complement strand
TTTTTCATCTGGATCGGGGTCAGCCAAACGTCCAGTGCCCCGCTTTCCCTCAACCGTTCTGACACGTGACCGAGAGTTTCTGCGGTCACGTCGTCCAGATTGGTTTCCAACTGAACGACGGAGTCTGTTTCGTAGCCCTCGGGGAGCATGGGAAAGGGGGGAGTCGGTGTTACTCGACAAGTTCGCCCAAGACGGCCCGCAGAACGTTAGGACGGGAGGCAAGGGTGCGCGACCCAACGCCGTATCCGACTTTCAGCGTCTTCATGAACGGCATGAGGCCAAAATGTTTGCTGAATTCCGCGATAATAGCCGCGCCAGTCGGCGTAATGAGTTCGTGGGATTCGTCGGTCTGACGAAGCGGAATTCCACTCAGAATCTCGAGCGTGGCAGGCGCCGGAATTGGAAATTGCCCGTGCGCACATTGGATCCAGCCATGTCCTTCCTGAAGCTCGGAGGCGTAGACGGCCTTGATTCCGAGAGTCTCGATCCCAACACAGGCGCATACCACGTCAGCGATAGAGTCCAGAGCGCCAACTTCGTGAAAGAAAACCTCTTCCGGAGTGGTACCGTGAATTTTTGCCTCGGCCACGGCGATCCGGTGAAAGATGGACAGTGAACGCTCTTTGACAAAAGGGGACAGTTCGCTGCCTTCAATCAGCGCGCGAATATGGGTGTATTTGCGCTCAGGCGCATGAGTGTGCCCGTGTTCGTGCGAGTGCACATGGCCATGTTCGTGGTGGTGGGAATGGCCATGTTCGTGCGAATGAACATGTGGTTCCTCGTGGCTGCCGTGCTCCCCGTGAGTGTGGGCGTCGTGTTCCTCATGGTCACAACAATGCTCCTCGTGTTCGGAGTGCTGATGTTTGTGGGCGGACTCGGGTACCTCGGCGCCATGATCGTGGTCACACGCTTCGACATGCGTGGCCCCTTCATGAATGCTGAATTTCACTCCTTCGATTTCGCCCCGCTTCTGCCGGTCGAAATGCATGTGAAAATTCCCCAAGTCCAGTTTGGCGAGTTCCCATTCCAGGGTGGACGGTTTGACGCCGAGGTCGCAGAGAGCCCCAACGGTCATGTCACCGCTGATGCCGGAGAAGCAGTCGAAATAAAGTACACTCATGGTATCAGGAAAAGGGCTGACAGTTAAAGCTGATGGCGAAAATCGACGGCGTCGTGTAATCGAATTGCATTATCGTATAAAGCTTTACCTACAATGGCTCCATGGAGTCTCGGGATCTGGGTGAGTCGCTGGAGATCGCCCAGACTGGAAACGCCACCGCTCGCGATCACGTTGCAGCGGACTGTCACAAGCATCTGATCCAGTTCCTGAAAGTTTGGGCCTTGCATCATTCCGTCGGTTGAAATGTCGGTGTAAATGATGGTGCCAACGCCAGTTTGCTCCACACGTTTGGCCAATTCGAAAGCACTCTGATCCGAGGTCTCCGTCCAACCTTTCACCGAAACTTTGCCGTTTTTCGCATCAATGCCGACAGCGATGCGGTCCCTGCCGAATTCCTTTACCATCTCGGCCAGAAACTCGATGGATTCCGCCGCGCGGGTGCCGATAACAACCCGAGCCACTCCTGCATCCAGGGCAGCCTGGATCGCTTCCGGGGAACGCATGCCGCCGCCGAGTTCGACTGGAATGACGAGTCCTTTGGTGATGGTACGTACCGTCTCAAGATTGGCGTGAACGCCGGAGAAGGCCGCGTCGAGATCGACAATGTGAAGCCAGTCTCCGCCCTCGTCCTGCCAGCGGCGTGCATAAGCTAGGGCTGGCGCTGGGTAGACGGTTTTTTGGTCCGCCTTACCTTGGCGGAGACGAACAACTTCGCCCCCCATAAGATCAATAGCTGGTAGAAAAAGCATAGGGTGATTTGAAGGGATTACTTTGCGGCGGTTGATCGAATAAAGTTCCGAAGAATTCCCAGGCCGACGTCCTGGCTTTTTTCCGGATGAAACTGGACTCCTCCGACACGGCCGCGAGTGGCGGCGGCTGCAAAAGGGGTTCCGTAGTCACATGTGGCCGCAATGATCGAGGGATCAATGGGCTGTGGATAATATGAGTGCACAAAATACACATGCGGATTTTGTGGAAGCCCAGTCCACAACGGGTCTGCTTGTTTTTTCAGTTCAATGGAGTTCCATCCGATCTGGGGAACTTTGAGCCCAGGGGTTTGAAACCGTCGAACCTGTCCCAGGAAAAAGCCGAGCCCTTCAACGGAAGGCGATTCCTCACTGCCTTCAAACAACATTTGATATCCGAGACAAATGCCGAGGTATGGCCGGTCGGCCGCAATCCAGGCACGCAGCGGCTCCCAAAGGCGTCGTTCTTGAAGCTGCTGGACGCAGTCTCCGAAAGCTCCAACGCCAGGAAGAATAATCGCGTCGGCTTTTTCCAAGCCCTCGGGAATTGCAAAAATTTGGACGTCGGCTCCTTCGCAACAAAGCGCGTTGTAGACGCTGCGCAGGTTGCCGGAACCGTAATCGATAAGAGCAATCATGGGCCGGGATTAAAGAGTTCCTTTGGTGCTGGGAATGCCAACAACACGTGGATCCTGCTGACAGGCTTGGTCCACCGAGCGTGCGAGGCTTTTAAACGCAGCCTCGGCCAGATGATGGCCGTCGCGTCCGTAAAGTAGCGCGAGGTGAAGGTTACAGGCTGCATTTGAGGAGAATGCCCGCAAAAATTCTTCCACAAGAGTGAATGAAAACGCGCCTATGGAGGCAATGGCTTCGGGTGCCCGATAATCCAGAAAAGGGCGGCCACTAAAGTCGATGACGGACCGGGCGAGAGTTTCGTCCATCGGAACGTAGGCGTGGCCGTACCGACGAATCCCGCGTTTGTCGCCCAAGGCCTTTGCGAAAGCCTGACCGAGCGCGATGCCTGTGTCTTCCACGGTGTGGTGAAAATCCACTTCGATGTCTCCATCGGTATCAACCTCGAGATCCACGAGGCTGTGACGCGCAAAAAGCGTCAACATGTGGTCGAAGAAGGGCACCTTGGTCTGAATCGAACTACGCCCCTGTCCGTCGATATTTAATTGGAGACGGATACGGGTCTCGGTGGTGGCGCGCTCAATCAGTGCGGTGCGTGTGCTCATCAGATATTCGGTGGAAGGAAGAGTTTGAACTAAAGCAGGGACAGGTGAGAAGCGGGATCGGCTTGAGCCGTTCGAATTGGCAGGGCAGGGGATCTCCCGTCGCAGAGTCTTGAGTCTGGCGCGTGTGGTACTCGAGAAAAAAGGCTAGTCGAGGCGCTGTGTCTGGACTGGGGCTGAATGCTTATTAAGAGGGGGTTAGCTTGCGTAGAAGCGTTTTGAAACAAGTCGGCTAACGGGCCAAAGGGCCAGTAATATTATGGCGCAGGCAGGCCCAAGTTCCTGGGAGGCTCCAAACCAACAGACGGCAGCCTGCAGCGGCAGGAGCAACCGGATGTGGGCGCCAATTATGGGTGGCAGGGGAGAGGGGGGATTTAAAAGGAGTCGCTTGAGAAGAAGGGCGGCCCCAATCACGGGAAGGATAAAAATGAGAACGGCAGGCAGTTTATCGGGAGAATAGAGCGAATTTTTCACTCCAAATAACGCCCCGGCAATGAGGGGGAAAATGGGGAGCAGTCGGGCACTCCATGGAGCTCGTTCGCGGGTTTCAAAACGGGCAAGATTTGTGACGGCCGCAATGAACAGGCCGATAACCAGAGCGATAACGACCGACATCATGGCGCCCGAGGGACTGGGGCCAGCAAACGCCCCGATCATAACACTCAGTGCTCGGCACAAACCCATGTTGAGTGCCCCGATCACCGGAAGGCGTTTTGTGAGCCGATTGTACGACCACACCGAGATGACAGTTCCAATCCCGGCTAACACAACGGCGGAACCGCCTGTGCCCAGTAGCAAAAGAAGGCCGGTGCCGTTGAGCGCCCACAAAGCATTCCGGACGGTAGAAGGTTTTGCGTGCCCTGCGGGAAGCGGACGGTTGGGGCGTTCCGCAAGATCTTCCGCAAGATCCACCATATCATTCATTAATAGTCCCGCTCCGTAAAAGCAGAGACTCGCTCCGGCGACTAAAGCTAGCGTGTAATCCGAGAATCCGGAGTTCGCCAGGAGGTAACCGGCGATTGGATCACCTGGGACGGTAAAGAGGTTGGGCGCCCGCAGCAGTTGCAGCCAGACCCAGAGCCGGGAAGGAGATTTGGTCATGGCAGGGATGGACGCCGGTGCCAGAGAACAACGGCCGACGGCTCTGGCTTTCTTCCTCCGGCTAGGCTTTGAACTGGTTGAATCGTTCGCTCACGAAGCTCCAGTTGATAACCTGCTGGAAAGCCTTGAGATACTCCACTCTGCGATTCTGATACTTCAGATAGTAGGCGTGTTCCCACACGTCGATTCCGAGGAGAGGAGTGCTTCCGGTGGAAAGTGGACAGTCCTGGTTGGGGGTTGCCTCGACTTCGAGTTTGCCGTCACGCAAGGTCAGCCAGGCCCAACCGCTACCGAACACTTTCAAGGCGACGGCCTGAAGTTTCTCCTCCAGAGCGTTCTGGGATCCAAAGGTGCTTTCGATGGCTTTTGCGAGGGCACCGGAGGGAGCGTCTCCCTCCTTCTTGCGGAGACTCTGCCACAGCAGGCAATGGTTATAATGCCCGCCGCCATGATTGCGGATATCGTTGCGGACCGACTCCGGGACGGAATCGAGGTTTTTAAGGAGATCCTCAATGGGCCGCGAGGCGATGGAGGGTTCCTTTTCAATGGCCTGGTTCAACTTGGCTACGTAAGTGGCATGATGCTTGTCGTGATGCAGTTTCATCGTTTCGGCATCGATGAAGGGTTCCACTGCGTCATAATCATAACCCAAGGTTGGAAGCTTGTGCACTTCCGCTCCGACCTGTGCGACAGACTCGTGGAGAGCGAGACTGAAGGCTCCGGTGGAAAGGGCGATGGTTTTTAAGGCGTCACGACGGCTGAACATAATAGGGAGAGAGCAAATTGGGCATCCGCTACTTGTCAGCCTGCGAGGCGAAAAGCAACTGCTCTCGATTGCGATGTGCTCCTTCCTTGATCAGCAACGCGCTCAGCGCGAGAAGCGCGATGTCCTGTACGATACGCGGACCGAGGGTCGTTGCCGCGTCAACAGCGCCAAAACAGCCGCAACTGATATCAATTTTCCGGATGACGGCTGAACTTAGTGCTCCGAGAAATACGATTGAAAGGATCGAGCAAAGGGTGGCCGCGCCCAGACGTAAGCGCGGAATCCAGAGTCCAATGGCGGCAGCCATTTCCAGCCAGGGCAGAAAGGCTGACACACTTTGGGCGATTTCCCACGAGAGCAGCTGGTATTGATAAACTGCAAGATGCGTTGTGGTTGGATCGGAAAGTTTAAAGCAGGCCGCTGCGCCAAAAACACCGCTCACAATCGAGCGGATGCAGAAAAAGGTTAGTTTCTTGGCCATGCCGCCCAGCCTCCTTCCAAAAGAAAAACATCCGCCGAATGAAGGTCTTTTTTCAATTGGAGGGCAACCCGTTGCGCCCTGTCGCTTCCCGGTCCTTCGCCATAGACGACGACCCGCGTCTTGGGTTTCCAGAGCCGCAACAGATGGGCGAGAGACTTGTCGTGCTCGGCCTCCGAAAAGAATAACGCATCTGGAATATGAGCGGAGTCAAAGCGGTCAAAATCGCGCACATCGACCCAGACGAGATTGGAGAGGTCTTTCTGGATGGCGGCGATCGAGAGGGATCGAACCTCCGGGGGCCTTTTCCATTGAATACCCCAAAAGGCGGTCGCCCAAGTCAGCATTCCTGAAACAAGGATCAGGAATGCCATCTGAATTAGGGCGGATCGAATGAGCGAGGGTTTCATCGCAACGCTGACCACAAACGGAGGACGTAGGGTGGGAGAGTTATTTTTTAGGGATCGTTTCGAGGAACTTCAGGCTGTCGGGAATTTGTTCTGTGACGGTTGGGGACTCGTCTTCGATGAAGTAGTGTTTCACACCGCTTTTCTCCGCCGCCGCAAGAACGCTCGGCCAGTTGACCTGACCGGTTCCAAGCGTGACGTCATCGGTTTTTGGAGCTTTGCCAGTATAAATTCCAATGGGTGAACCTTTTCGGATATCCTTGAGGTGCATTAACTGCCAGCGGCCTGGATAACGTGTGAGAAGATCCACCGGATCCGCGCCTGGTTGAACGACCCAAAACACATCCATCTCGAACCCCACGAACTGAGGCTTGGTTGCTTTTGCCAGCGCATCGAACAAGGTTCCGCCAGTCTCGCTGGGACGAAATTCGTAACCGTGAACGTGGTATGCGAAGTGTAGTCCCGCCTGCTTGAGTTCGTCTCCCCAGAGATTGAAGTTGGATGCGGCACGGCGGACATCTTCCTCGGTGAATGCGGCTGGTTCATGCGGGATCCAGGGGCATACCACGTAAGTTAATCCCAAGGCCTTGGCATCTTTAATAACGGCGCTGATATCCTTTTCGAAGGCGCCGTATGGGAAGTGGCCGCTGACGGCTTTGAGGTTTCGTGCCTCAAGGAGCTTGTAAAATTCCTCTGCGGAAAGGGAGTTGGTTCCGGCGGTCTCCACCGTAGCGAAGCCGAAAGTTTTTACGCTATCGAGAGTGCCAGCAACGTCGGCTTTGAGCTGGTCCCGGAGACTCCATAGCTGGAGGCCGGTTGAGGTTCTAAAAGATTCGTCTGCTGTAGCTTGGGGCGTCAGAAATGCGAATGAAGCCAGCGCAGCCAGACAAACAATACGATACTGAATCGGGTTCATGGGATTCGAGCACCCTTCTCTTCGGCTGGGGTGATGGCAAGCTGGGAAATCGGGCGCGGGGAGTGGGTACTTTACCGCTCGAGATTGAGGCGGGGCCTGCCCGATTTCGATTCGCCGTTGACCCGGAGTAAGTCCCGGAGAAGGCTTTTCGAAATCCCCCAGCAGACATGCGTTTTCTTGCCCTTTTTTTTGCAGTTTCGGTCTCTGCCTTTGCCCTCGATATCCCCAAGCCAGGTTTGGATAGCGTTCTTCAATCGGGAGTTCCACAGGGTGAAGTGGCCAAGAGGTCGTTTGCCACGAGCCAGCTATTTCCAGAAACCACTCGGGACTATTGGGTATACGTGCCCAAGCAGTACAAGGCTGACCAACCCGCTAACCTTTTAGTTTTTCAGGATGGCGCCGGGTATGTGAAGCCCGATGGGAGTTTTCGGGCTCCCATTGTGTTGGATAACCTTATTGCCAAGGGCGATTTGCCGGTGACCGTTGCCGTGTTCGTCAACCCGGGAACCGTCCCCGCAGCAAAACTGGGATCGGCAGGCCGCAGTAACCGGTCGTTGGAATACGATTCCACTGGCAACCGGTATGCGAGGTTTCTCGTCGAGGAGTTTTTACCCGAGGCCACTCAAGGGCTGAACATCACGAAGGATCCTGCCGGTCGCGGGGTTGTCGGAAGTTCCTCGGGTGGGGTATGCGCCTTCACTGTGGCCTGGGAGTGCCCGGATCAGTTCGGTAAGGTGTTTAGCAGCATTGGTAGTTTCACCAACATTCGGGGAGCTTATGTGTATCCGGCTCTGATTAGAAAATCCAAAGCGGCACCGAAAGCACTCCGCGTCTACCTTCAAGAGGGAGAGTCTGACGTCAATAACCTCCACGGACACTGGCCGCTTTCCAACCTGGATATGGCTTCGGCGCTTCGCTTTGCTGGCTATGACGTGCATCTGGAAATGACAGGTGGCGGCCATAGTGGACAGGCCGCAGGTGCTTTATTGCCGGACGTTTTGCGCTGGCTGTGGCGCCCGTTGAAATGAGTTTCAATCCCCTTCCTCTCAGCTGTTAATCTCCCATGAACGCTTTTTATTTTCCCGCCGTCTTTGCGCTGGTGGCCGCTCCGATGGCTCTCGCTGGAGGTTGGCAGTTACACCCGGATGCGGTTGAGCAGTCGACCGTGCCCCATGGCAGAGTCGAAAAGATGACCCCGTGGGAGTCCAAGATTTTCGCAGGGACTACACGCGACTGGTCCATTTACGTGCCGGCTCAATACGAGGCCGGGCAACCGGTGGCCCTGATGGTTTTTCAGGATGGGCATGACTACGTGGGAGCCAAAGGGCATTGGCGCGTTCCGACCGTATTTGATAATCTGATCGCCAGAGGAGAAATGCCGCCGGCCATTGCGGTTTTTATCAATCCAGGTCACGAAGTGTCCAAGCCTGCGCCGGGGAATCCATGGAAAAGTTCCAACCGCAGTCTGGAATACGACAGCCTGGGAGATCGTTATTCCCAGTTTCTTGTGGAGGAAATTATCCCAGAGTTGAAGAAGCGTTATAATATCTCCGACGATCCCGAGATGCATGCAATCTGCGGGGCAAGTTCCGGCGCGAGTTGCGCCTTCACCGTAGCCTGGGAACGTCCTGACGTTTTCCGGAAGGTGCTTTCGAGCATTGGGAGTTTTGTGAATTTGCGCGGCGCGAATGCCTATCCGTCGCTGATTCGGAAAACCGAGCCCAAGCCGATCCGTGTATATTTAGCCGACAGCAGTGGCGACCTCGACAATCCGTTTGGAAACTGGCCGCTGGCCAATCAGCAGATGCACGCGGCCCTGCAGTATATGGGATACGATGTGCGGTTTGATTATGCAGAGGGCTACGGGCACAACAGTGACCACGCGGGATCACTGTTTCCGGATGCTCTTAAGTGGTTGTGGCGAAAAGAGAAGTATACGCCGATGCTGGATACAAAGGGCGATCTGCGCGGAGACTTAACTTTGCTGAACCTCTTGGTGCCGGGCGAAGGCTGGCAGGTTGCAGCCGAGGATTTGGGGTTCGCTGACGGCACCTGCGCGGACACGCTCGGAAATTTATATTTCTCCGACTTAAAAGCCCCCGCCATTTACAAAATTGGTCTGGACGGAGTGCGCACCAAAATAGTGGACGAAGGCGTCAGCGGCTTAAAGTTTGGTCCCGACGGGTTGATGTACGGTTGTCAGGGCGGGAAACGTCGCGTCATTTCCATCGACCCAAAAACGGCGCAGGTGCGTGAAGTTGCCTCAAATGTTCAGGCGAACGATCTAGCGGTTTCTGCCGAGGGGCACATCTACATTACCGAGACGGGCCCGCAAAAAGTGACGTGGATTGATTCCAAGTCGGGTCAAACGCGTGTGGTGGACAGTGGCATCAGCGGTCCCAATGGAATCACCCTTTCTCCGGACGGAGGCACGCTGGCTGTTTCCGATTACAAGGGAGAGTTTGTGTGGGCATTTCGGGTTCAGCCGGATGGGACCCTCTCCGGGAAGTCACCTTATATGAGCCTGCGATTGCCGGTGGATTCCACGGGCGAGTTTAAGTTTAACGAGCCGCCGCCCTACGTTCAGGCCTCCAAAGGAGATGGCATGAGCACGGATCGGGCGGGGCGTTATTATGTCACGTCCGCGCTTGGGGTGCAGATTTTCGATCCTACGGGCCGCCTTTGCGGAGTGTTGGATAAGCCTCAGGTTAACGCGCCTGTCACAAGTTGTATCCTGGCTGGCCCGGGATTTAACACGCTGTTCGTAACGAGCGCAGACAAGGTTTACCGCCGAACTTTAAGTGTGGAGTTACGGAAATGAGCGCGAGCCGGAGCGGCATAAATTTTCAGAGTGAGGCTTTGTGCCGAGCTGCCGGTTCTACGCAGAGGTTGCCTGTGCAGGCGCTTCGCTGTAATCGAGAGCTCGATTGCATTGCATGAGATCTGTACTCCGAGTTTTTTGCCTGAGCTGTGTCGGCCTTTGGGCGATTTCCGCGTGTAAACCTGCGGCTTCGAGTAAGATCGATGAATGGCTTAGTTCGGTTCGAGAAAAGGTGACAAAAAATAGCGAGGATCGCTCCAAGGGCGATGCGTCTAAGCCCGGCAGTGCTGCAGGGAAGGGGACTCTGCAGGAGAAGAGCTTCTTTTCGATTCAATATGAAGCTTCGCAGGCCAGAGCGGTTCGGGAATTTCCGGAACTTGGCGTGGCTGGATCGGCGTTTAATTCCGAGTTTTTGGCGCGAGTGAAAGTGCTTAAAACCGAAGATGTTCGCTACTTCAATAATCCCAATTGGCCGTACGACTTGGCCGTGCGTGTAAACGAGATTTTGCGCTCCCATCCCTCCGACAAGGATGCCATCTCGGCGGTTGTGATTTCCGAGAAGTCGTCCCAATACGTCGGTCAGTGGGTCACGGCCGTCGGAACCCTAGTGAAGGTAAGTGGTGGATCGATTTCTTCACCGGTCGTTTTGGAACTCGAAGGGGGGGTGCGAGTCGAGGTGGCTCCCGAACAATTTGTTCGTAAACGTGGCGGCGGGATCAGTGAATGGAGTGAGCGTACTTATAAGGTTGAATCCAAGGAGGATGGGGTTGTGTTTTTTGTCAAGAAGAGTACCGCCTGGACCGAGCTGTTCACCTTGCTCCCGGGCTCAACGATCACGGTTAAGGCGCAGGTCTCACAGTCCGAAAACGTACTCGTGATGAAGATGGCCAAGTTGATGGATTGGAATGACCGGCACTAATGGTGGTGGCGCAATTGCGCTGAAAACGATCCGGTGGAAGGGGCCGATTGCTTATCCGCGGAAATAGTCGCAAACCTGACGGAATTTTATTTATGGGAACAACCGTGATTTTGGGAGCTGGCGGCCGCCTCGGGGCGGCCTTGGCAAGGGAATGGAGTGCGGCCGGCGAAACCGTGCTAGCTTTGGACCGGCACGCGCTTTCGCTCGGAGATTTCGCGATGGTGAAGCGCGTCCTTGGGAGCCTGGATTTCGATGCGCTTGTGAATTGTGCCGCGCTCACGAACGTGGACTATTGTGAGGGACACCGGGAGGAGGCTCTTCTGATCAACGGCGAGGCGGCTGGGATTGTGGCGGATGTGTGCGAACAAAAAGGGGCGCGCTGTATTCACATAAGCACTGACTACGTTTTTGACGGCCTTTCGTCCCGCCCTTACGTCGAGGAGGATGTCCCCCTCCCGGTGAGCGTGTATGGGGCATCAAAACTGGCCGGTGAGCGGGCCGTTTTGACGGCGGGAGCCAACCATTGGGCGGTGCGTGTGTCGTGGGTTTTTGGTCCGGATCGGCCTAGCTTTGTGGATCAGATCGTAACGCGGGCGCTGAAGGAGGAGTCTGTGGCGGCGGTCGCCGACAAGTGGGCAACGCCGACTTACACGCTGGATGCGGCCACATTGCTGCGCCCCCTGTTGCGTGAGGTTAGCGGGGGAGGAGTGGTGCATTTGAGTAACACGGGAGTGTGTTCGTGGCAGGAGTATGGCCAATGGGCGCTGGACTGTTCAGGGGAGTTTGGCCTGCCGCTCAAAGCCCGGACGGTCGGTGCTCAGGGTATGTCGGACATCAAAGCGTTTATCGCAAAACGGCCTCCATTCACCGTCCTGAATGTTTCCAAGTTGGCTGGATTGACCGGGCAACAGCCCCGTCCGTGGCGGGAGGCCGTGCGCAGTTATCTCAGGTCCCAGTGTGAACTCGGGGTGTGGAGCTCGTAGCGTTCGAGCTCGTCCCGTCTGTGGACTTGGCAAGGGGGGCGCTCTTGTGCGAGGACAGCAGACCGCTTTTTCACCCCTATGGCTTACCTCAACGAAAACTACCTCAAACTCCGCGCCGGCTATCTTTTTCCTGAAATTGCACGCCGGGTTAAATCGTTCTGCGACGCGAATCCCGAGGCGGCAAAGCGGCTGATTCGTTGTGGGATTGGGGATGTGACCGAACCGCTTCCTGAAGCGGTCCGATTGGCCATGCACAAGGCCGTGGATGAGATGGGGGCTCGTGAGAGTTTCCGCGGATACGGTCCTGAGCAGGGTTATGAGTTCTTGCGGGAGGCTATCGCCGCGAACGATTATCGGGCCCACGGGATTGATATTTCTGCAGACGAAATTTTTGTCTCGGATGGATCCAAGTGCGATTGTGGCAGCATTTTGGATATTCTTGGAGACAGGAATATCATCGCCGTAATGGATCCCGTATATCCCGTCTACGTCGACACGAATGTGATGGCGGGGCACACGGGCGACGCCAACGAAGGGGGCGCATACGAAGGGTTAATGTACCTGCCATGTAATGAGGCGAATGGTTTTGTTGCTGATGTGCCTGAAAAGCGCGCGGATGTCATTTACCTCTGTTTTCCCAATAATCCCACGGGTTCGGTAGCTTCGCGCGCCCAGTTGGAAGCTTGGGTGGCGTACGCAAAACAGCACGGAGCGCTCTTATTATTCGATGCCGCGTACGAGGCCTACATCAGCGAGCCCGGCATTCCCCATTCGATTTACGAGATTCCCGGTGCCCGTGACTGTGCGATTGAATTCCGCTCCTTCTCGAAAAACGGTGGATTCACCGGGACACGTTGTGCCTTCACCGTCGTTCCCAAAAACTTGCTGGGCCGCACGGCTTCGGGCGAGACTCACGCCCTGCATCCGCTCTGGAATCGTCGGATGAGTACAAAGTTCAATGGAGTTTCTTATGTTGTCCAGAGGGCGGCGGAGGCGCTCTACACTCCCGAGGGTAAGGCTCAGGTTGGAGCGCTTATCTCCCATTACATGGGCAATGCTAAGGTGTTGCGTGAGGCCGCACTCTCCGCAGGTCTTTCAGTTTGGGGCGGAGTGAACGCTCCCTATTTGTGGGTGCGTACGCCTTCAGGCGCCACCTCTTGGGAGATGTTTGACCGGATGCTCAACGAGGCGAATGTGGTGATTACGCCGGGCAGCGGGTTTGGGTCCGCTGGCGAGGGGTATTTCCGAATCAGTGCGTTTAACTCCAAAGCCAATGTGGAGGAGGTAGCTCGGCGGATTATGGCGTTGTCCCGATAGAAACAGCGCGCGGACAGATTGTCGAAGCGGGGCGGTAACGAGGAGACGTTTCCTTGTTCACCGCTCTTTTCGCGTACGCTCCGGGATGATTCTCCGGCGGTGCGTTGAGCTTACTCAAGAAGGCCGATGGCAGCTGTGTAACCGTGGACGAAGTTGCGACCGCCCACCGGTCCGACTTCACCATTACAAAAGAGCCCGATCCCGGGAATAGCTCCGAAGCGTTCCTGGATAGCGACGGCATCGTGATGCGGCGCGCCGAAAAGTCCCTCTCCACGTCCGCCGCAAACAAACAGTAAGGAGGCGATTGGATGGATCGGTTTGGTGGCTTTAGCGTGTAGCATCCGGTGCAGTTCTTCGTGCGCGGAATGACGGTCGCGAAGTTGAAACTGAAGGGTTTGTCCGATGCGCGGATAAGCGGCTAGCGCTACGGAGCCGGAGTCGGGATCGGCGCCCAGTAGATTGCGAATCAAAAAGTCCCCGGTCTTAAAATCGTCGACGTACTCGTTGAGGGCGAGGCCTGCAAAGAGATTGCCCGCGGCCCGCGCTTTCTCCCCGGGCGAAAGAGATTCAAAGGATTGGTTCAGCCGCTCATAGGCCGGCAGGGAACCGATGGAAACGAGTACGTTTTCATCCGCACCGGTGATGGCGTGCGGCTCGCCAATGGGGCGACAGCCCTGGCTGACTATCGTGTGGAGTTTAATTCCACCTTTCAGTCCCAGCGCGATGCCGGCGTCGACGAGTTCCTGATTGTGAAACACGAACACATCATCGCCGCGCGACCCGCCACTGTTGAGACCGCCCAGAGTCGGAACGTTCGGAAAGGCTGCAGACCAGTTGTTGAGCCAAGGTTCAGCGGCGACCTTCAACGGGTTTGCCAGCACAATCCAGGACTCCGAATCTGCGCCGTGGCCAGCGGCCCTGCGCCAGTCTTCCGGTGTGAAGTCGTCGGATTGTTCTTCGGTAAAAGGGACTGCGGTCAGCTCCGTTGACGGCAGGGAGAGGAGAAGGAGCGAGAACCCGGAAACACCTTCTGCTTCCTGTCCTGTCCCTACTAGACCGGAAGCGCTTCCGCCGACAATCAATCGGGCATGCGCGTGGAGTTGAATCAATTCGAGAAAGTCAGCGAGAAAGGGGCGGTAGTCCGCCGAGACAAAAACCAACGCAACGCTCGGGTTCGTTCCTAGTTCCTGGAGACAGGTCCGTGCACAGCGGATCACTGATTTTTCCGAGAACGGTTCTAGAACAAGTCCTGAAGACGCGGCGTTGGGCATTGGGGGAGTATTCTGTTTTCGCAAGGAAGAGAACGGCGGGTGCTAAACGACCGGGCGCTCCAGGTGCCACGGAGTGGACTGTTCGTAGGCGTGCGCGATTTGAAGCAGTTTGGCTTCTTCGAATGGTTTCCCTAAAAGCTGGAGACCAACTGGCAGTTTCGTTCCGTCTACATTTGCAAACCCGCACGGAAGACTGATCCCGCAGATGCCAGCGAGGTTTGCTGCGATTGTGAAGATATCTGCGAGGTACATTTTAAGCGGATCGTCAGACCGGTCTCCGAGCTTGAAGGCGACTTCGGGGGAGGTGGGGCAAATGAGTGCATCCACTTTTTCAAAGGCCCGGCTGAAGTCCTGACGAATCAATGTGCGTACCTTCTGGGCCCGGAGGTAGTAGGCGTCGTAGTAACCGCTGGAAAGGACGTAGGTGCCCAGAATGATCCTGCGTTTGACCTCCTCGCCGAACCCTTCAGCGCGCGAGCGCATGTAATGGTCGACGATGTTCTGAACGTTGTCCGCCCGGTGTCCGTAACGAACCCCATCGAAGCGGGCGAGGTTGGCCGAGGCTTCCGCCGTCGCGATAATATAATAAACAGCTACGGCGTATTCGGTGTGCGGAAGGGACACTTCGACAATCTCCGCCCCGAGCGATTCGTACTGTTTAATGGCGGCCCGGACTGCGGTATCCACCTGGGGGTCAATGCCTTCAATGAAGTACTCTTTGGGCATGCCAATCCGGATGCCTTTGAGATCCTGCCCGAGTAAGCGGGTGTAGTTGTCGACCGGAGTGTCGATGCTGGTCGAATCCATCGGGTCGCGGCCTGCCAGTGCGTTGAGCAGAAGTGCGGAGTCTTCGACTGTTTTGGTGAACGGCCCGATTTGATCAAGCGAGGAGGCGAAGGCAATGAGCCCGAAACGGGATACGCGGCCATACGTGGGCTTCAGTCCGACGCAGCCGCAAAGAGCGGCCGGTTGACGGATGGATCCACCGGTATCAGAGCCGAGCGAGGCGTAGGCTTCGTCGGCGGCAACGACCGCCGCGGATCCGCCGCTGGAACCGCCGGGAATACGCGAAAGATCCCACGGGTTTGCAGTGCGCTGATAGGCCGAGTTTTCCGTGGATGACCCCATCGCGAACTCGTCCATGTTGAGCCGGCCAAAAGGAATGGCGCCTGCGGCCCGCAGCTTCTGGATGACGGTGGCATCGTACGTGGCGGTGTAGCCCTGAAGAATTTTGGAGGCTGCGGTGCAGGGTTCGCCCGTGACGTTAATGACGTCTTTGATAGCGATAGGAATTCCGCCGAGAGGTTTAGAGATGTCTGCCCGCAACGCCTCTTCCCTGGCGTGGGTCATATTGTGCGACAGATAGCCGCCAATTTTGGAATCGACGGCAGAGATACGCGCTTCAAGGGCGTCCAGGGCTTCGACGGGCGAAACGGCTCCGGAGCGGAGTTGTTGTTGAAGGGCGGCGACGGAAAGCGTGTGGAGGTCCATACGGAAGGGAGTTATTCGATGACCTTGGTCACGACGAAAAGTTGGTTGGCTTGGCGGGGAGCGTTGGCGAGGGCCTGTTCAGGGGTGAACCAGTCGCGGGGCTCGTCTTGGCGGAACACGTTGTGGACAGCGGAAGTGTGGGCCGTGGGTTCGACCCCGGAAACGTCGACCTCTTTCAGTTTCTCCACATAGCCCAGGATCTGCGAAAGCTGAGCCTGAAACTTGGCAGCCTCGGCCTCGGAGATATTCAACCGTGCCAGTTGGGCGGTATAACGGACGTCAATTTCGGCGCTCATAGAATTGAGAAGTAAAGAGGGGCAATGGCATGGGTTTCAACCCTAATGCTGGTGGGGTTGCGTCGGCTTAACTCGAGGGGGGCTTTTTTCCGAGGAGTCTTGTGTGAAAATGGGTTTAATTCCCCCTCCGGATGGGTTCTCTTCATGGGCTGTGAACCAAGACCACCCCTTGTCTGATCCTATTGAGTCAACGTCGACTGTTGGAGAAAAACGTCTGGCTCCGACTCCGACTGCCCGTGAAGACGCGACCCGCAACCTGGTTCTTGGAGTGCTGTGTGTGGTGATTGGTGTACCAATCGCCGGCATCGCTCTGAGTTGGGCCGGGAGGGAGGCTTTTGTCGCCCTTGCAACGGCAGTGACTCTGGGGCTGGTGGTTTTTCTTTCCATTCAGGCTCGGCTGTTCCGTCAACGGAACGGAATTTTTTTGCTCCTCTCGCTGGGCCTGCTTCTAACCGTCAGCATTCCGGTGGCTGTTAAATTGTTCGTGAGCGGGTCGGAATTGGCGCAGTTGGTGATTGAGGCAAGTCGTGAAAAACATGCGCCCGTCGCCGTCGCGCCCATGCCGGCACAAGCGCCGCTTTCCACGGTCGAAACGGCTCCAAAACCCGCGCCTCGCCCCGTTGACGCGACGCCTGCTCCGGTAGAACCGGCCGTGGCTCAGAAGCCGGCGGTGCTTCCCCCACTCCAGCCGCCGATTGAAAAAGCGCCGGTCCAGCCACCCTCGGACATCCGCCCGGATGAAGACCCTCAACAGCGCGCCACGCGGCTCGCCAAGGACGAGGCGGTTCGTCGCTATCCGGCCCTGACCGTTCCTGGTTCTCCTGAGCATTCCCTCTATCTTGAGGCGTATAACGAACTGGCCCGCTTACGGAAATTCGACTTCTTCAAAGACTCCCAGTGGCCATTGAAACTCGCGGAAAGCGTAGCTCAAAGGGAGGGATGGAAACGGATGGACCAGTCTTCCTCTCCCGAGGCTTCCCAGTCCGTGGCCAAGGCGCCCAAGGCCGCTCCGGCGCCGCTCCCGGGTGAAGAGCTTCATCTCGATGGACCCCAGGCACCGGTGGCTGCAGATCCAGTGGCCCAAGCCACCAACCGCGCGATTATCGAAGTGCGCCGCCGGTATCCGGCTTTGGGTCATCCTGGGAGTCCTGAAAATCAAATTTATCTCGAGTCGTACAAGGAACTCGAGAGGTTGCGGCCTGACTTTTTTGAGAAGCCCGAGTGGCCGATTCACCTCGCTGAAATCGTCGCTAAAAGGGAAGGCTGGCGCCGTCAGGATGGCGGAGAAGCCACCGCAGTGGCTCCTCCCGCAGTCGACTTGCCCCTTCCAAAATAGATCCAGCGCTTCGCGTGCAAATGGTCTATTTTGCTACATTTGAAATTGTTATTTGGATTTCAACAGAGGGTTAGCCGAACCTTGGTCTGCATGGCTTGACGCCTTCCGCTGCCGCAATAGGCTCTATCCTCCCCACCCCTTCGTGAAAAATTACCGCCCTACCCACGAATGCGGCGTTTTTGCCGTTTTCGGTCATCCTGACGCTGCCGTTCTCACCTATTACGGTCTTTACGCCCTCCAACATCGCGGCCAGGAAAGTGCCGGTATTGTGACTGCTAGCGGTCCCAATACTCCCTTTCTCAGGCACGTAAACATGGGACTCGTGTCTCAGGTTTTTTCCAACTCAGACCTGGACCGATTGAAGGGAACCCGAGCTGTAGGCCATGTTCGCTATTCGACCAGTGGCTCGAGTAATCTGGTGAATGCTCAGCCGTTTGTTGTCAACACGGCCCGCGGCCAGATCGCCATTGCGCACAATGGAAATCTTGTCAACGCCTCGCTGCTTCGTGACGAGTTGGAGGAGCAGGGATCCATTTTCCAAACAAGCGTCGACAGCGAGGTGATCCTTCACCTTCTTGCCCAGCCAGCTTCTCCGGAAGGGGTTTTCTCAGCGCTGCGCAAGGTCCACGGCGCCTTCTCCCTTGTGCTCATGAGCGAACGGGAAGTCATCGGTGTCCGCGATCCGTTCGGGTTCCGTCCTCTCGCGATCGGGAAGCTGGATGGTGCCTGGGTACTCTCCAGCGAGACCTGTGCTTTTGACCTCATTCACGCCGAGTTCGTGCGCGATGTGGAGCCGGGTGAAGTCGTTATTATCGACGAAAATGGGATTCGATCCGAGTGGCCTTTCAGTGCAGAACGGAAGGCATTCTGTATTTTCGAATACGTTTATTTTGCCCGTCCGGACTCGATCATCTCGGACATCAACGTGGCGCGTGTCCGGACAGAAATGGGCCGAGAGTTGGCCCGGTTGCACCCCGTGGAAGCCGATGTGGTCGTTCCCGTTCCGGACTCAGGAAACTATGCGGCGCTGGGGATGGCTGAAGAACTCAACATTCCTTACCGGCATGCCTTTGTGCGAAACCACTATATCGGACGCACCTTCCTCCAACCCAGCCAGCTCATCCGCGACTTCACGGTCCGAGTAAAGCTCAACCTCATCAAGGAGGCTGTCGAAGGTAAACGGGTTGTTGTGGTTGATGACAGTATTGTGCGCGGCACGACGGCGCGCGCTCGGGTGGTGAACTTACGCGAGGCGGGAGCCAAGGAAGTCCACATGCGGATTTCCTGTCCCCCTCACAGGCACTCGTGTTTCTACGGAATCGATTTTCCGGATCCAGAAAAACTCTTGGCCAACCAGATGACTCTGGACCAGATCCGCGACTATCTCGGGTGTGATTCCATCGGGTATCTGGATGTTCCCTCCATGGTTCGTGCCACTGGGCAGAAGGAAAACCAGTTCTGTCTGGCCTGTTTTAATGCCGACTATCCCGTGGCCGTAGATCCCAATCTGGACAAACATGTCATGGAACGGCGCAGCAACCGTCCAAATCTTCTGGGGTCAGCCCCCGTCAGTCCGAGTCTTTTCTCTCAACGTCCTTAACCTCATGGCCAAGTCCTCGTCTTCAAAGTCCCCGTCCAAAAAAGCCTACGCTGCCGCCGGTGTGGATGTAGATCTGGGTAACCAGGTTAAGAGCAAAATCCACGGCATGGTCAAAGGCACTCATGGTCCCGAAGTCCTCGGAAAAGTGGGCGGTTTTGGCGGGCTGTTCCGCCCGGATTTTAAGGGAATGAAGGATCCCGTTCTGGTCTCCAGTGTCGATGGCGTGGGGACAAAACTCAAACTGGCCTTTGCCGCCAACCGCCATGACACCGTTGGGCAGGATCTCGTGAACCATTGTGTGAACGATATTGCCGTAATTGGCGCAAAGCCGCTTTTCTTCCTCGATTACATCGGAGCGGAGCGACTCGAGCCGGAAGTGTTTCAGCAGATCCTGAAAGGCTTTACCAAGGCTTGTAAGGAAGCTGGGTGTGCCATTATCGGCGGCGAGACAGCGCAGATGCCCGGCATGTATCAGCGCGGAGAGTACGACTTGGCCGGAACGATTGTAGGTGTCGTGGACCGTCCCAAGATGATCGATGGCAGCCAGATCCGGGTCGGAGACCTGATTGTCGGCCTGCCTTCGACCGGCCTGCACACCAACGGCTATTCTTTAGCGAGAAATGTTCTGTTTGATAAAATGGGACTCGCACTTTCGGACAAGCCCGACGGGTTAACCAAGACCATCGGGGAAGAGTTGTTGCGGGTGCACCGCAACTATCAGCCCGCTCTTGCGGGTCTTGCGCCTGGCGTGGTCAAGGGACTGGCTCATATCACCGGTGGCGGATTGGTGGATAACCTTCCCCGCGTGCTACCCGAGTTCTGTGATGCGGTGATTGATACGGGGTCTTGGAAGGTTCCTGCGCTATTCCAGATCATTGAAAAGGGTGGAAAGGTGGACCATGAAGAAATGTATCAGGTCTTCAATATGGGCATTGGAATGACAGTTGTTGTCCGTGCAAAGGACGCTGCGGCTGTCACCAAGCAGCTCAAAGGAAAGGTGATTGGCCGGATTGAGAAGGGCTCGGGTGTGGTGCGGTTCGCCTAGTTCGCAAAGACCCCGGGGCCTGTCGATGCCCGGGGCATTTGCGATGGTGGGGTTCGAATCGAGACCAACTCCAGACGTCCATCGGTCCAATGTGGGGAACGCCA
>CAMCYN010000048.1 GCA_945883955.1 Akkermansia muciniphila | reverse complement strand
TCCAGTAGAGGTGTTCTTTGCCGTCTTTGCGGCGTTTGTTGCAACGCAGGAACATGAGGGGAAGGAGTTTGCCCGGAGGCAAAAATCCCCGCAATGGGGTAGGTCTCCACTACAGCGCATTTTGGGAAACGCTCACCTGATCGCCAGTGCTTTACATGCCACTTTGGGCCCAAAAAACACGATTTCGCCCTCGAATCCGCGAAGTAGGGCTAGTACTCCGGTTTGGCCGTTTTAAAACGGGTTTGGATTCTCGTATCAATCTACCAGCAAGGGCGTTCTGTTAACCTATTGAGTCTTGTCTTAGATGGCGGGTTCCCTCGTGAATGTGGTGCGATTCTGCAAATCTCGCCAAATTGCCCCCTTTTGTGGCGCGATTGAGTGATTTTGCGCAAAAGGTGCGCCGTGGAACGCTTACGCTGGTTTGCCATTTCGGCCTCAAACCGGCGATCGGCGCACTCACTTCCCTCGGTATTTCTTTCGATACGCGCCAGGGGTGGTGTGGATGCCTCGTGTGAACTCGCGGACGAGGTGGCTGTGATCGCTGAAGCCGGTTTCAAGGGCGACGGTGGTGATGGTCTCGTCCGTCTCGATGAGCATCTGGCAGGCTTTCCCGATGCGGAATTGTCGCACGTAGGAAGTGGGAGTGAGTTGAAAGGCTCTCTTGAAGTGGCGCTGAAAACTGCGGGATGACATCCCGGCGAGTTGGGCAAGCGTGTCTACTTCGACGGGCGACGCGAAGTGGTCGCGGATGTGATCGAGTACGGGAGTAAGCTGGACGAAGGGGGTGGCAATCTTGGCCGCTTGTTGCAGGCCGCGTGAGACTCCGGCGAGGCCGATGATGTTTCCGTTCTTGTCGCGCAGCGGAGTTTTTGAGGTCACATACCAGTCCGGGCAATTGAGATGACGCAGGACCATTTCTACCCGGCCCCAGATTTCCTTGCGGGCAAGAACTTCGTGGTCGTCGCGTGTGTATTGGTCGGCGAGATAGGCGGGGATGAAGTCGTGGTCGGTGCGTCCGATGATGCCACTGGGGTCGGCGATGCCGTGGGCGAGGTGCATGACCCGGCTGGCGTACATGTAGATGCCGTCTGTGTCTTTAATGAAGAAGCGTGTGTCTGCGAATGCATCGAAGAGACACAGGCCAGACTCCGGGCCCATTTTGCCGAAGAACTCACTGACTGAGTTTGGGTTGAGTTTCATTTGTGGGGGAACAGTGGCGCCGGTTTTGAGCCGTTTGGTGAAGGCGGCGGGGAGACGCTTTCCCATCGAGGTTACAACCGCTTTGGCGCGTTCGTCCACAAAGCTGTCGTCTGAGTTCAATCGTTGTCGAGGTGGTGCTGGCACTATTCTAGCATGAGACACGTCCTATTCTGCCTCGTTTTTCTTACGCGCATCTGCGTCGTCGCGCCGCTGTCGGCAGCGATTCCTTCGGATCATGCGGAAAAAATGAAGGCCGGTCTGGAATTGTTTCGCGACCGGGTCGGTCCCATTTTGCGTGAAAACTGCCTGGAATGCCACGGCGGCAAACAGGTGAAGGGCGACTTTGATCTCGGCAGCCGCGAGAAGTTGTTAAAGTCGGAATCCGTGGACTTGGCGCATCCGGGCCAAAGCAGCCTGTTGAAGCTCATCCGACACAAGGAAAAGCCGGAGATGCCCAAGCGTAAACCGAAGCTTGCCGATTCAGACATCGCGGCGATTGCGAGCTGGTTGGAGCAGGGGGCTCCTTACGACAAGCCGTTCGTGGAGGGGAACGGTCCAGTCGTCTCGCGGGGCGTGGTCACGGATGGAGATCGCGATTACTGGGCCTTTCGCCGATTGTCGCCGCTCAATCCGCCGCAGCCGAAGGACGAGCAGGGCTGGGCGAGGAATGATGTCGACCGCTTCATCCTCGCGAAGCTGGAGGAGGCGGACATCCGCCCGAACCTTCGCGCGGAGCCGCTCACGTTGCGGCGGCGCATGTCGCTGGATGTCGCGGGGCTGCCGCCGGAGGGCAAGGCGACGGTGCCTGCCTCCGACGAAGAGTTTGACGCTCTGACGGAGACGCTGTTGAAGTCGCCGGCGTTTGCCGAGACTTGGGCGCGCCGCTGGCTGGACCTGTCACGCTACGCGGAATCGGGGGGGTTCCAGGATGACGCTTCCATTCCTTCGGCGTGGCGCTATCGCGACTTTGTGGTGCATTCGTTGAAAACGAACCAGCGCTTCGATGAGTTTTTGCGGTGGCAGATTGCTGGCGACCGGCTTGCTCCGGAGCGGCCCGAGGCGTCCATCGCCACCGGTTTTCTAGCGCTCGGGCCCTATCAATCACCGGTGACGGTCAGCGAGTTGGAGCAGGCGCGTTATGACGAACTGGATGATTTTCTCCAGACCATGGGCACCGGGATGCTGGGATTAACCATCGGCTGCGCACGCTGTCACGACCACAAATACGACCCGCTACCCACCGCCGATTACTACGCGTTGGCAGCGTGTTTTACGACGACGACGCGCGGCCTGCGGGACGTTCAGCCGCGGTCACAGGAGGATATACACGCGGTTCGAGAGTGGACGAAACTCGACGTCGAGTTAGGCGACCAGCTTAAGAAGGCCGAGAGTAAGGCAGACGCGACTAAGTTGTTCGGGGCCTCACTGAAGGACGCGAACCAAGCCTCCGCCTTCAGCGCCTGGCTGCGCGAGGTTGGGGAGAAGCGGTTCGCGGACATTTGCGATAAGGTTCGCGGCGGCTTACTGCTGGAGCAGGTAGGAGCCTATGACCAAAGGGCGATGCAGGCGCAGTTTGCCCGCTGGATTTCTCCCGACTACGAGGCCGTGTGGCAGAAGGTGCAGACGCACCAGAAAAGCAAACCGACAACCCCACCGCTGCTCCTGACTTTGACCGAGGAGTTCGGTGGACTGAATCAAAAGCTGAGTCGCCACATACAGGGGCCGAACTATTTCCGCATCAACTTTCAGCTTAACCGTGGAGACCCTAAGCAAAAGCAGCGTGAAGCCACGCCAGGCCTGCTTCAGGTACTCACGAAGCCCGGCTCCAGCGCCGAAGACTGGCGTGGGCAGACACCCCCAGTGCCGCTGTATCCGGATGTGCTGCTCAGCTCTGAAGGAAACCATCAAGATCACTTTTCAGCCCATCTCAAGCTTCCGGGCGACCCGCTTCAGCCCGATGCGAAACCGGCCGCGCGCGATTTCGGCACAGACCGCGCCGCGCTCGCGCTGTGGCTTACGGATGTGGAAAAGGGGGCAGGCCCGCTGGCTGCTCGTGTCATTGTAAACCGGCTTTGGACCTGGCATTTTGGCCGCGGCATTGTAGCCACTCCGAGCGACTTCGGTTTGCAAGGCGAACCGCCCACGCATCCCGAGCTGCTCGAATGGCTCGCCGGCGAACTGGTGCGCAGTGGCTGGGATTTGCGCCACATCCACCGCCTCATCCTCAACAGCGCAACCTGGCGGCAGAGTTCCGCGTGGGATGCCGCCCGCGCCGCGGAGGACCCAGAGAACAAGCTGCGCTGGCGCTGGCGTCCGCAACGCCTCACCGCCGAGGCCGTGCGCGACACTTTGCTCAGCGTTTCCGGCCGGCTCGACCTCCGCGCGGGTGGCGAGCCAGCGACGGACCCGATGCACAGCCGCCGCTCGCTCTACACCCGGGTGAAACGCAGCGAGCCGCATCCTCTGCTGGCCGCCTTTGACGCGCCGGAGCCGATCGAAAGCGTGGGGCAGCGCGCCGTTTCCACCGTCTCGCCACAGGCCTTACTCCTGATGAACAGCGCATTTATGGACCGTTGTGCGGAGGACTTGGCCCGGCGTCTTGGCGGGGAAAAGGGGCCGGGTGACCGCGCCACACTGATCGAGAACGCCTATCGAACCGTACTCTCGCGTCCGCCCACCGCCACGGAGCTGCAGGCGGGGCAGACCTTTCTCCAGGCACATCCTGATGGTCTCAAACGCCTCTCCCATGTGCTGCTTTGCCTGAATGAACTCGTCTATCTCGACTGAACCACTCCTCGCCATGAACAACTTGAACTCTTCCTTCTCGTTCCCTTTCACACGCCGGGAAATGCTGCGCCGCGCCGGTGCAGGTCTCGGTTTCTCCGCACTCGCCACGCTGCTGTCCGAGTCGGGTCTCGCCGCCGCCCCGACGTCACCCGGAAGCCCCTGGTCCACGCTCCCGGCCAAGGCGAAGTCCGTCATCTGGCTCTTCATGAATGGCGGGCCCAGCCAGGTAGACACCTTTGATTACAAGCCCGCGCTCGCCGAGTGGAATGACAAGCCGCTGCCGGGATTCGACATCAACACGGCATTCGATTCCCACAAAGCCGGCAACCTGATGGCCTCGCCGTTCAAGTTCCGCCAGCACGGCCAGAGCGGGCGCTGGGTGAGCGAGTTATTTCCGCACATGGCCACCCAGGTGGACAAGATGGCCTTCATCCACTCCTGCCATACCGACAGCAACAACCACAGCCCGGCGCTCTATATGATGAACACCGGCACGCCGCGTATGGGCCGGCCATCATTCGGTTCGTGGAGCAGCTACGGCTTGGGGACTGAAAACGCCAACCTGCCCGCCTTTGTCGTGATGGCGGACCCGCGCAACCGCGGCCTCCCGCGCGGCAAGGGCAACAACTGGGGCTCCGGCTTCCTGCCCAGCCGCTACCAGGGCACCTTTCTTCAGCCGAAGGGCGAACCCATCGCGAATCTCACCCCCCCCTCGGGCAGTAACGAGAACACCCTTGCCGCGCAGCGTGCCGATCTCGACCTTCTGGCCGCGTTGAACCGTCCCCACCTCGAAGCCCATCCCGCCGAAAGCGATCTGGATGCCCGAATCGCCAGCTTTGAACTCGCCTTCCGTATGCAGACGCAGGCACCGGAGGTTTTCGATCTCGCGGGGGAGCCCGAGTCGGTGCGTAAAGACTACGGTCTCGAAGAGTCACACTGCGGACATTTTGCCCGCCAGTGCATCACTGCCCGCCGACTGGTGGAGCGCGGGGTGCGTTTCGTACAGCTCTACTCCGGCGGCACGGAAAACCAGCAAAGCTGGGACTGCCACGCGAACCTGAAAGGTAATCACAGCTCCTTCGCCGCCGAGGTGGATCAGCCCATCGCCGCCCTGCTACGTGACCTCGAACAGCGTGGCCTTCTGGAAAGCACACTCGTCATCTGGGGGGGTGAGTTTGGCCGTCTGCCCACTGCACAAAAAGACGCCCAACCCGGCCGCGACCACAACCCGCACGGCTTCACCATCTGGATGGCCGGTGCCGGCGTGAAACCCGGCATCGCTTACGGAGCCACCGACGAATTAGGTCACAAAGCCGCCGTGGACAAAGTCCACATCCACGACCTGCACGCCACCTGGCTGCATCTCCTCGGCGTGGACCACGAGAAACTCACCTACCGCTTCAACGGTCGTGACTTCCGCCTCACCGATGTGCATGGGGAAGTGGTTCAGGCGGTGCTGTCTTGACGCGATTAGAGTCCATCAAGTTGATCCATATACTGATGTTGCCGCGCCTCTTCTCGCCCTTCGTCCCCCTTTAGATTTGCCGTATTTTACCCCCCAGTTCCCTTCACTAAAAAGCCCTCCCTCCAAACTCTATGAAAGCTCTTGTTTCGTTTCTCGCCCTCATGGGACTCCGTGTTTCCTGTGCTTTTGCGGCAGAGGTCACCCAGGTCCATTCGAACTCGACGGACCTCAAACCCGCTCCGAGGTCTGTTACGCCGGTGTATGCACCCGATGGGAAAGAAGAACAATGCCGTCAGGCGCACGTATTACCTCCCGGATTTACGAGTGAAACATGGGCGAAAGAGCCCATGTTAGGAAACCCTGTGGCGTTTGCCTTTGATGATCAGGGGCGCTGTTTCACTGCCGAGACAAATCGGTTTCGCTCAAGCACGCTCGATATCCGCCACTACCGCTTCATGTTAGAGGATGATCTCGCGTGTCGAACCGTCGAAGACCGCGTCGCATATACCAAGAAGTATTTCCCGAAGGATTGGCCGCAACTTGAAAAGGAAACCGAGATCGTTCACTTGATCGAGGATACCAAGGGCACGGGAAAAGCGGACCGCTCGCGTGTTTATGCGGATGGAATGAATACGATGCTGGATGGCATCGCAGCGGGGGTGGTGGCATATGGGGGAAAGGTCTGGCTGACGAATATTCCGAATCTTTGGCAGTTTGAAGGGATCGCGGAAGACGGTCGCGTCGTGTCTCGCAAGTCCCTGAGTTTTGGTTGGGGAATTCGCTATAGTTATACGGGACACGACTTTCACGGACTCTCCCTTGGTCCGGACGGCAGGCTCTACTTTTCTCTCGGGGATCGTGGCGCGCACATTGTCGATCAAGCGACTGGGAAGGTCTTAATTGATTGCCCAGATGAAGGGGGGATCTTCCGCTGTGAGCAGGATGGCGCCAATCTGGAGCTCGTGATGCGCGGGCTCCGAAATCCGCAGGAAACGGCTTTTGATAACGAGGGTAACTTGTTCACCGCAGATAACGACGGTGACATGGGCGATCGCGAACGCTTTGTTTATGTGGTTCCCGGAGGCGATGCGGGTTGGCGTATTGGCTGGCAACATCACCCCATTGCGAAGAAGTACAATTCTTGGATGTCCGAGGATCTGTGGCAGCCCAGGGATCCGCAAAAGCGGCAACCGGCTTCTGTGCTCAACCCAATTTTGAATATTCCGGATGGGCCTTCTGGTCTTGCCTATTATCCAGGAACAGGGCTGCCATCGGAATATTCGGGCCACTTTTTTATGTGTAGCTTCAAGGGGTCTACGGCTCGGAGCGCCGTTTACGATTTGTCGGTAGCGAAAGACGGGGCGGGCTTTAAGACGGAAGTCGAACCGCGAAAATTTATCGATCACGCCCAGGCCACGGATGTCGACTTTGGTCCTGATTCCCAACTTTATTACAGCGATTGGGGGGACGAAGGATGGGATTGCATGGGGCGTGGCCGCATTTTTAAAGTAAAACACGACGCTGCATACGCGGCTGCCAAGGAACAGGTAGCGAAAGTGCAGGAGCTTCTAAAGTCGGGCTTTGACTCCCGTCCGGCGAGTGAACTTGCGAAGTTGTTGGAGTTCCCCGATCAACGGATTCGGCTGCGCGCTCAGTGGGCGCTGGCAGCGCACGCCGACGCAGTGGCGACCTTTGAAAAGGTACTTGGGACCGCAAAAGAGCGTCTCCCGAAACTGCATGCGATTTGGGGATTGGGCCAGGTGGCGCGAGCGGCACAAAAAGCCGGTCCGGGTCCGTTGAATGTAAAACCGTTAACGTTGCTCCTTCCTTCGCTGCAAGACGCCGATTCCGAGGTGCGAGCCAACGTGTTGAAGGTCCTTGGCGACTGCAAAGCTGAATCCCTCACGAAGGACGGATTGCTGACCCCGTTTCTGAAGGATGTGGATTCGCGGGTTCGCTTTTATGCAGCGCTCGCCACTGGGCAGACTGGGGCTACTGCGTCGCTTCCAGCCGTAATGGAGATGTTGCGTGAGAATGCCGACAAGGATCAGTACCTGCGTCATGGCGGGGTGATGGCGCTGGCGCTTTGTGCAAACGAAGGCGCACTTGAGCAGGCGGCGCGGGACGCTTCTCCTTCGGTGCGTGTGGCGGCATTGCTCGCCTATGGACGGCTCAAAAATATTGCGATCACGCAATTTCTAAAGGATGAGTCCGCAGAGATTGTCTCGGAAGCGGCACACGTCATTGCCGAGGGACCTATCAACGAGGCGATGCCGGCTTTGTCTGCCCTGCTGAGCCAGTCCGGTTTGGGAGAGCAAGTTGAGCTGCGCGCCTTAAACGCTGCGTTCCGGGTGGGGGGAAGTGAAGGAGCCAAGGCTCTCGCGGCTTACGCAGTAGATGAAAGCCATGCTCCCGGACTCCGCGTAGAGGCCGTTGCGGAATTGGGCTTCTGGGCTGCACCACCGGCACGCGATCGGGTGATGGGAATCTTTCGTCCTTTGCCGGAACGTCCCGCTGGCGAAGCGGCGGAAGTACTCAGTGCACGAATCAAGGAATTGCTGGCCTCGAAGAATTCGCCGGTGGCTGTCGCCGCCTGTGAGGCTGCAGGAAAGCTGCAGGCGACGGGTTGCGCGGAGGCGTTGGCTGCTGTCGTAAACGATAAGAAGGTCGTTGCCAAAGTGCGTT
Organism: Akkermansia muciniphila; assembly: GCA_945883955.1. Lineage (GTDB taxonomy): Bacteria > Verrucomicrobiota > Verrucomicrobiia > Chthoniobacterales > Chthoniobacteraceae > Chth-196. Next base: position 11,852 of record CAMCYN010000048.1, on the reverse strand, counting down.
ACTCGGCATTGGACGCGTTGTCGGTGATGAACGCTCCTGTGCTGGACTCGGTTTTACCGGGAGCCCTGACAGCGAACGATTCTGGGGTTCGCATAGTGGCCGGAGCCATTCTTGCGAAACGTGATCCTATTGCGGCCGCCAAACAGCTCGTGGCGGCCTGGGGAACGTCCGACGCCACGGCGAAGAAAGGACTTGCCGATACCCTGGCGGGAATTCAGACGCCTGAAGTGGATCGTTTTTTTGCGAACGCAGTCGATGCTCTACCCGAGGAGCCGAAGGAAGCGCATCTTGAGATTTTGGAGGGCGCGGCAAAACATCCCACAACGGACGTAAACGCAGCGCTTGCTCGCTATGAAGCGTCTTTGCCAGCCGGCGATCTTGTCGCAAAGTTCGCGCCGGTTATGTATGGCGGAAATCGCGGTTCCGGAGAGAAACTGTTTAAGGAACATCCCGTGACAGCCTGTATGCGGTGTCACAAGGTAGGAGAGGCTGGGGGAGATGCGGGGCCGGGCTTGGAGGGATTCGCAAAGACGCATGATCGAAACTACATTCTGGAGAGCATTGTGAATGTGAACGCGAAGGTCGCCCCTGGATTCCAGATGGTGATGTTAACCCTCAAGGACGGTGGGTTTAAGGCGGGTCTCCTCAAATCCGAAGAGGCCCAGCAACTCACATTGCAGATGCCGCCGGCCCCTCCGGAGACCGTTCCTCTGACGAGTATCGCGAAGCGCGACAACGCTCCAAGCGGGATGATTCCGAACATTCCCGACCTCATCTCGCGTCGAGAGCTCCGGGACATTGTGGAATTTGTATCGTCACTCAAGTAGCCGTTTATTCGCTATTGTCGCCCCGATCTCCGGGGCGGTTTATCCGGATCATGCGGAAACAATGAAGGCCGGTCTGGCGCTGTATGACAACCAGGTCTGGCCCTCTACTGCGGAAAACTGTCAGGAACACCACGGAGGCAAGCAGGTGAGAGGCGACTTCGATCTCGGCAACCGTGAGAAGTGGTTGAAACGGAATCCGTGGACCTCGCGCATTATTGCTAATAGCCTCTTTGTGATGATCATGCGAAACAAAGAATAGCCGAAATACAAAGAATGGCCGAAATGCCCAAGTGTAAACCAAACCTGTTCAATTCAGGGTTCGCTCTGGCGACGAGTCTTTTCGCGGCCGCAATCCTTGGCCCTTTCCTTCCACCAGCCAGAGCAGGGGACACTCGCGTTTTGATTTGGGACGAACGCCAACCCGAACAAAAACAGGCTTACGATTCGACGCTGGGTGAGGCCATTGGGGAATACCTCCAAAAACAAGGTGGCTTCTCAGTGAAATATGGAACTTTGGAAATGCCGGATTGTGGATTGGAGGACCAAACCTTGGACGCCACGGACGTCCTCATCTGGTTGGGCCATAGAAAACATGACGCGCTCCCGGCCTCGCGAGTCGAGGCGGTTGTGAAAAGGGTCACCGGCGGACGAATCGGTCTGATTGCGCTGCATTCCTCGATTCATGCGTTGCCATTTTTGAGGCTCATGGAGGAACGCGTCAAAGAAGACGCCACCAGGGGCAAATCTCCTGAGGAGAAATCAGCTATTACATTCCAGTTCTTGGAAAGTCCGCCCAGAGGCGTTCCCTTCAACCCGTCTGTGGTGTTTTCGGGGACGCATTGCCTTGTCATGCGCCCAAGTGGCCGGATTGGGAGCTGTCGAGCGGATGGTCTGCCAGGTCATTTGCGAACGCTCCTTCCTGATCATCCCATCGCGATGGGCCTGCCGAAGCTTTGGGTTGTTCCAAAGACGGAAATGTTCAACGAACCTTTTCACGTTCCAGAGCCCGATGCTGTCGTCTTCGAGGAAACGTGGGAATCGGGTGAACGCTTCCGCAGCGGTTGCGTCTGGAGTATCGGAAAAGGAAACGTTTTTTACTTCCGGCCCGGGTACGAAACCTACCCCGTCCTTTTGCAGGACGAAAATCTGCGCGTCATTGAAAATGCGGCTGCCTGGCTTATCGATAATCGCTGAGCCCATCTTCCCGAGTGAGTCGTGGGTGTGCCGCGCTCGATGGCTACATTTGGCGGGGGCGAGGGATCCTTCGGAGAGAGGAATCGTTGTGAGTTCCGCGGCAGTACACTCAAGGGGACTTCTAAAGGCTTCGCATCGCCTCACTCGACGCAATCAAATGCACTAAGTCCCGCATCCCCAGGCCGCGTTTGCCCCACTCGTCTACTATCCGGAGCATCTCCGGGTTGTCCTGTAGTGTTAACTTCCTGCCAAGAGCAAACGTCATCAGGCGCTCCGCCACGTTGTGCGCCAGGAGCTCTGGATGTTTGAGCAGATAATCGCGAATATCCTCGGCGCTACGTACTAAAGCACCCCGGTATTCTCCGCTGGAATCAATTTTCGCACCGTTCGCGTAGCTTGTCCTTAGACGTCCGATCGGGTCGAAAGCCTCCAATGCAAAACCTAACGGATCAATTTTTTGATGGCATGAGGCACAGGCATCAATCGACCGGTGTTTTTGCAACTGTTGCCGCACTGTGGTTGCTCCACGAATATCCGGCTCCAAACCTGGCACATTCGGAGGAGGTGGGGGCGGGGGCGTACCGAACACTTTTTCCAGAAGCCAGACGCCGCGTTTTACTGGAGACGTCTCCACTCCGTTTGCCGTCACGGTGAGCACACTGGCATGCCGCAAAATTCCCACGCGCGGAAAATTCGCCGGAAGAACCACACGCCGCAGTTCGTCTCCGGTGACTTCAGAAAGACCATACAGTTTGGTTAAACCCTCGTTCACATAGGTAAAATCTGCGTTCACCAGCGCTGTCACCGGACGATTGGTTCGGATCAATTCTCCCACTAACCCAAACGTCTCCTCCTTCATCGCGGCCTCCAAACGGTGAATGTGATAAAGGGGGAAATCGTGTTCGCCGGGCGGCATCAGCCCCAACTTGTTTAAACCCAACCATTCGGAGGTAAACCGTTGCACCATACGGTCAGCTTTCGGGCTGCTTAACAACCGGTCCACTTCCGCCCGGAGGGATTCAAAAGTAAAGCCTTGCCCAGCTCGCGCACGCAAAGCCTCATCGGGTAGGCCTGAATTTAGAAAATAGGAGAGCCTATTCGCGAACTGCATGGGTGTGACGGTCGTTACCTTTGACTCCGGCTCAGTGAGAAACAGAAACTCACTGGAACAGAGCAACGCCTTAAATACCGGCCGGGCGGCATCCGCATAAGAGGTCTTTCCGTCCAAATGCTTCTTCACCGTAGCCGCAAACACCTCCACTTCCTGACTGCCAACCGGGCGGCGAAACAGGGTACTGGCGATTCGCTGCAATTCTGCGGAAAGCTTCTCGTCCGACACCTGGGTCGACTCAGGCTCGATCCCTCCGAACAGAAGTTTTCTGGAAGCATCTGTCCGCCCGTCCACCAGCGGACCAGAAACCGCCCACTGTTTTATACGAATCTCCGGGCCCTTATAAAGATGGTAATAAAGTTCGTCCCGTTTGGCCCGATCCGCCAAGTTTTCCCAAACCTTCTTGTCGATCTTGGGCACGCTATTGTCATATCGATAAAGCGTTGTGGATACGAACTGTCCCTTCGTTCCTTTGGGCGGACCGTTTACAAAGGACAAATAGGGAACCATCCCTCGATCCAGCCAGATTTTAGCCCGTACCTTTTGGTCTTTGTCGTCGGCCAAAGCGTTAACACTCACGAAATTGGGCGCGATCTGTTTCCACTCACTCCCGTCTGCAGATGCCTTCTGGCGCCCGATGCCAAGAACCATTGGCTGCGTGTCGTCATAGTAAAGTTTCAGTTCCTTATAAATCGGAACGTCCAGAGCCTGCATCAAGTCCTTGCCGTAAGGATGGTGGCGATTGACTGCCGTAGCATCCACCTCGATCTCATACCAACCCGAACGCGATACTCCCTGTTTTGACACTCCACTCATCAAGAGCTTCGCATCGTAGATCTGTTTGTAACTACGAATTCCCGAGCTGAGGTAAATGTAGGGAGCTCCTTTGCTCTTTTCAGCGTCCACGACACCCGTTCCAAAGCCGAGATTCCCGCCTTTAAACGTATCCGCGTTCTCGCTCCAATGCTTTGGATTAGGTTGGCCCTGCACATCCGCCAAATCGTAGGCCATATCCAAAACTGCATCCGCAGCACTGAGGTATTCCTCCACGTGGTGCTCGGAGGTTCGCAACACTGAACCCACGTTTCGGAACCCGTCCGCTTCTTCTTCTGCAGGAAAAGTCTTTGTGGGATCAAAGTCGTCGCTGAATCCAAAAAGGTCCCGGAGAGTGTAGAGATACTCTTTGCGATTGAGTCGCCGCTGTACCACGCGCCCACCTTTGAAATTCCCTGCGTTCTGCGCTTTTTTAATCTCCCTTTCAATCCATGCAAATAGAGCCTGCCTCTCAGCCGCAGAAGGCTGCGTCTTTTTTTGGGGCGGCATTTCGCCCAACTGAATTTGGTGCATCACTTCCTGCCAGCGTTCCGCCACCAATACATCTGCTCCGATATACAACGGAAGATCGTCCAGTCGGCGGTCTCCTTTTTGAACCTCGGAGTCATGACACTTAAAACAGTACCGATCGAGAAAGGCCTGCGGATTGAAGACCGTCTTTGGATCGGCCTGCGCACTAGCAACCGGACCGACAAGCCCGATCAGACTGCACAACAATCCGAATGCAAAACACCGATATGTGAGAAACATATTCCAATTCAAAAGTTGGGAGGCGTGGGTTTCAGCGAAAACAGAGTTCCTGTCCGCACGAGCGTCAGAGGAGCATCTGGTTCAAATTTCCCGTGCTGCTTCCGAAGCGATCTCGTTCCAACCCCATCTGCTGAAGCACCGACACAAACAGATTACAGAGCGGTGTCTGCTGCCGTCCTTTTTTCGGAAAGAACAGATGTTTTCCGTGCCGAAAGCCGCCCCCCGCAATCAACACCGGAAGGTTGGTATTCGCATGTGAACTGGCATTCCCCATTCCGCTTCCAAAAATGATCGTGGTGTTATCCAACACATTTCCACCCGCAATATCCTTCATGCTCGAAAGCTTTTCCAAAAAGTGATCCAGCTCCGCCATTAGGGAGGACTCCACGAGCGCGAGTTGGCGAAGTTTGTCCGGGTCCTGCCCGCTGTGCGACAAATCGTGGTACCCACGAGTCACTCCCGCGATGTTGGTTACAGGCAGACTGCCCCCAATATTCAGCGTAATGACCCGGGTCGAATCCGACTGTAACGCCAAAGCCGCGACATCAAACGTCGCACGCAATTTGTCCATACACCCAGCGGTGTCAAAAGTTGGCTTGGCGCCGTCGGGCTTGGGAATGGGTTTATCGCCCCAGGCCAACGCGGTCTCGTTGGATTTTTCAAAATCGCGCATGGCTCCGATAAACTCGTCCAGCTTCTCTCTGTCCCACCGATCCAAATGGGGGGCAACGCGCTTTGCATCCTGTTGAAGAAGCCCGATCACGGACTGATTCTCGTCCAGACGTTTCCGTTGAGCCTCCTGCGCAGCCTTGTTCATCGGCCTAAAGAGAAGGTCGTAGGCTGCACCGGGATGGTCGATCTTGGGCACCGCAATGCCGGCACTCGTCCAAGAAATGGAGTCACCCGTGGCTACGCCTAGGCATAACGACGGAAAACGCGTTGAGCCGCCCAGCTTATGGGCGACCATCTGATCAATCGAAATACAACCGTCGGCATAATTAGCGCCCTGCTCACGGCGAACGCCGCTCAAGAAGGCATGAACTCCATAATGGCCGCCCTGAACGTTTGGATGTTCTAGCTGGGAGAAGACCGTCATGCGTTTGCTCCATTTTTCGAGCGGCTTTAACAAAGGCGTCAATGCCAGCTCGGAGCCCTCGCCATGAGGGAAAAATGATTCGGGGCGGAGTCCGAAGTCCAGTCCGATACAGACCAAGCGCCGAGGAGCATTGGACACTTCCGCCCCATGAAGAGCGAGGTTTGAGAAACAGGGAAAACTGAGCGCCGTAGCGCCAAGACTCTGGAGGAATTGCCTGCGTTTCATAGGGGGAGAAAACCGGTGGCTTGAAAATTTTGAATATCATCTCCGGAAAGTCGGTACAGAGATACTCACCTCTTTCTTACGCGAAATAGACGCTGGAAACATTACGGGTTTGCAGCCGGAAAACTCAGGTTTTTCGTCACATTGGAAATCGAATGTAGCCTTAAAAACGCTACGGAGCGTTGTCGGTTAAATGTCAGCACATCGACGCGGAAGGAGAAAGATGGCGACAATGGAAGCGCCCACGAAAAGTAATCAGTAAAATGTTTGTCCTTGGTTGCTTCATTGTAGGGTGCTCAACCAGTGTTTGCGATGGATGCTAGGCGTGGTGGAGGCTAGCAGTTTCACATGAACAATTGAGCGAATCGGACTGTCCGTCGGCATAAACGATAACGGCCCATCCTCCCGCTTCTCCATTAGCGCCCAAAAGTATCCTCGGTCTGAATCATTAAGATTAAACTGCCGGATCAGGTTGTCGTAGGTGCGACTCATCGTTTCTGATTTCGCCTTTCGGATTATCCACTCCCGTTCCGTTGCCCTAAACGTATCCAACTCCGGAGTCGGATACGCCACTGGAGCTTTCGTCCGCGCCTTTACTGGTCCTCCCGACATATCCGCGGTTCCCGTTTTACCCACACCGGCGTTCGCGCCCTTCACTGCCCTTCTCGAAGGCGCGGTAGGCGCGGAAGACGCGATGGCAGCCACTGTAGAGGGAACACAGGCGGCGTCTTCTGATAGCACTGCCGCGGCAATCACAAATGCGTGCCGTAGCAAAACACGGCGAAAAGCAGTCGCGAGATTGGTTTTCATAAGAAGGCTTTGTCCTTTTTGGTAAATCTCAAGTTGTTGAATTTGGGTGTGAAACCCCTCCTGGAATCAGGAGGAGCGGAGGGTCGTTCAGAAACTGCATTTGCTCCTACTTCGCGCAGATCGCCGGTGCTGTCGCGGAGCGCGCTAACGAACAGCCGTGCGCCTCATGCAGGGCTTAATCCCTTCATCGTTCCCGTGCTGCTGGCGAACTTGTCCACCTCGATCCCTTGACGCTGGAGCATGGAGACGAAGAGGTTTGGCAACGGGTAATTGTTCTTCTTATCGAAGGCAAGGTGCTGCCCGTGTTTCCAGCCGCCGCCGGCGAGCAGGATAGGGAGGTTCTTGTTGTCGTGGTTGTTGCCGTTGCTGAGGTTGCTGCCGTAGAACACCTGCGTGTGGTCTAGCAGCGTGCCGCCGTCTTCCTTCGAGGCTCGCAGCTTGGAGAGGAGGTTGTTGAGTTCACGAAACTCGGCAAGCTCGAGGTTCTTCAGCTCGCCCAGCTTGTCTTCACGGCCGGCGTGGTGGGAAAGGTTGTGGGACTCGCTGTTGACCCCGGGGATGTTTTCGCTGAAGTACGCGGGCAGGATCATGAGCGTGATGAGGCGCGTGCTATCCGTGGCGAATGCGAGGTGCGCCAGGTCATACATGGCGCCAAGTTTCTCGAGCAGATACTCGCCGTCCTTCGGCGGAGGGACATCGATCCTCGGCCTGGGCTTGCGTTCCCATTCCTCAGATATGAGGAGCCGCTTCTCGACCTCGCGCACGGAGGTGAAATACTGGTCGAGTCGATCTCTGTCGGCTGCGCCCAGATTCTTTTGTAATGCGTTTGCACGGTCTGCGACGGCGTCGAGGATGCTGCGGCCGACACGGAGGTTGGCGACCTGTCTTTCCACTTCCTGCGCGTTCCCCCCAACGAAGAGCGCCTTGAACACCTGTGCGGGACTGCGCTCTGCAGGCAGCATCACTCCACTGGACGTAAAGGAGAGCGACTGGTTGCCGCTTTTTGACACCACGAGCGGTAGCGAGGACACACGGGTGAGATGGCCTATTCGCTCGGCTGCGAATTGATCGAGTGAGATGCTGTTGCGGAACGATGCGGTTCCGGGCTGCGGCGCGGCAGTGAGATAAGACGCCTCCGCGGAGTGCCCCCCGGTGACGTCGGGGTGCGAGGTGCCGGAAAAGACGGTGAACTGATCGCGATGATCCTTGAGCGTCTCCAAGTAGGGCGTGAGCTCGTAATCGCTGCCCGTCTGTTCCGGGAAAAAGTGGCGTTCTAGAACGCCGAGATTGGTGCAGATGGAGAGGATGCGGCGCGGTGTGGCGGGGGCCTCACCGAAGGCTTCAAGGAACGGCAGGGCCATCATTGCGCCGGAAGCGCGAAGAAAGGAGCGGCGTGTAAGGTTCATTGGGGGGCTTGGTTCTCGGTTGTGGATAATCTATTTCGCGAAGAGCGGACTCGCGACGATATGCTCGATGATCGTGCGCACTCCGTGGTGCGAGGGTTTGGTTTTGGAAACGATCGATTCGATCTCATCGCGATCGCTGAATCGCGGAGCGCGTCCGGTGGCGTACGTCAGCAATTGGCATACGACGTTTCGCGCGAGGGCGTCTTCGTCCTTCAGTAAAAGGGTGCGCAGTTCGTTAATGTCCTTGAACGTGTTGCCATCCGGAAGTTCGCCGCTGGCATCGACCGGCGAGCCCAGGCGCATCTTCACGCGATTCCTGAGGAACGCACTATCGCTCACGATCTCGATGGTCGGTTCCTCGACCGTCCTGGCGTCTTCTCCTTTACCCACGCGAATGTTCTTGGGCTTCCCTGCGAGGCGATAGTGATCGCGCCAGCCGCCAATGGCGTCGAAGTTTTCCAGCGCGAATCCCGGCGGATCCATCTTGGCGTGGCAGGATGCACACGCGGAATCGGCACGGTGCTTCTCAATCATCTGGCGGATGGTGACGGCGCCGGTCGCGTCGGGTTCGACCCCGGGGATGTTTGGCGGCGGGGGCTGACGCGGGATTCCGAGGATGCGCTCCATCACCCACACGCCGCGCAGCACGGGCGAAGTCGCTGTGCCATTGGCGGTGACCTTCAGGACGGAGGCTTGGGTGAGCAGCCCTCCGCGAGGCGAACCAGGCGGAAGCTTTACCTCGCGAAACTCGCTGCCGGTCACACCGCGCAGGCCGTAGAGTTCCGCCAGGCGTTGGTTGATGAGGACTGTCTCGCCCTGGATCAGTGCGCGCACGCCAAGGTCCCGCTCAACGATGCGGCGGAAATCGCCACGTGTTTCGGCAAGCATCGAATCGTGCAGCCACGCATCGTATTCGGGATAAAGCGCCGGGTCTGGCGTGGTGAAGTCGATCTTCTTTAGCTCGATCCATTCATCGAGAAAATGTTGAATGAATCGCTTCGAGCGGGCATCGGCGAGCATGCGCAGCACCTGCTTTTTCCGGTTCTCGGGGTTCGAGAGTTCACCCTGGGCGGCGAGCCTGAGAAGTTCCTCGTCTGGCGGCGCATTCCAGAGGAAATAGGACAGGCGGGAGGCGAGAGCGTAGTCGCCAGGCTCGAGTCCCAGCACGAGGAAATCCGGCGAGCAAAGAATCGACTTGTAACCGGCAATCATCGCCGACTCGAAGCTGGCTCCGCCCTTCATCTGCGTCTCGGTGATGGCGGCGTAACTTTCAATACCCGCCACCGTGACGGGGCGTCGGAAGGCGTGCGTCGCAAATTTCGCAAGCAGCGGCTGGGGATCGGATCCCGCGGGCTTGTCACCGAACAACTGCTGCTTCTTCGCCGGAGGCAATTCATCCGCGAGCGGGCCTTCCACTTCGAACCAATCGAATGCGACCCCCGGGCCCTCGTAATCACGGATTCCGTCGCTTGTACCGCCCTTGCTCGCACCAACCGCAGGCAATGCCATGGCATGAAAGGAAACTTTCTCGTCGGGATTCAGCCACACTTTGAACTCGAAAACGTTCGGTTCGAGAGACGGCACATCGAAGTAGGCGATCGGTTCGCCGTTGAGCGAAGCGCGCACGACCTGGGCCACCTCCGTGTTTCCGTAGAACTCGACATTCTCCATCCACTCACGCGCTGGCTTTTCTTCGGCGAGACGCGTGTATTCCCATTCGTCACGGGCGTTCTTGAAATACGGCTGTCCTAAGGTGTCGAACTGGCGCACAAGACCGCGCTGCGAAGCCTCGGCATGCGTGCGCATCCAGCGCATGCTCCAAGCGGAAAATTTCACGCGATACCAGCCGCTTACCGGCGGCTTGAAACGATCTGGCTGGAGCCCCTGCGGCTGCACCCTCCCGATGACGCTGGTGAGCAACGCCACGGAGTCCGCCTCACCTTTGAATTGCGCCCAGCGGACGACGTTGCGGATGTCGGTCTCGGGGTTGGCCGTGATGAACGTTGTGAGGCCGGCCGCAAGTTCGCGACCCTTCAGCGGCACCGCGCAGTGCACGCGGATGGCGTCGATGACAGTGCGCTGCTTCGCTGCGGGCTCGTGCCAGATCTTACTATCTGGTTTTTTGCCGTCATTCATCAGCGCAAGCTTCAGCGCGAAGTCTGCTGACTCCATGTACTTATTAACGAGCACCGGCGAGAAATCGAGCGCGCCGCCCACCTTGTCGAACCCAGCCTGCTGTCCATCCTCGGGCAGTAATTCCTTTACGTGCAACAGGGGCAGATGAAGAAGGTCGCGCAAGGTGCTCTCATACTCAACGCGGTTCATTCGCCGTACCGCTGCGACTGGTTGATTTGACTCCGCCTCTATCAACGAAGTGCGCAGTTCATCCAAGAAAGCGGCACGCTCAGCGGTCTCGGGCTGGTCCGCCTTCTTCGGAGGCATGTCGCCCTTTTGGACACGATCAAACAACCCCACGAGGCGATTCAATTGATCGCGGTTCGGCTTCGCGACGGAAAGCTGATCCACGCGCAGGTTGCCCTTTTGCTTGTCTTCGTCGTGGCACTCCGCGCAGCGTTGATCGAGGAAAATCCGGGCGGCGGGAGTGAAGTCAGCGGCATGAAGGGGGTCCTGCGCTACCATCAACAGGGTGGCGAAGAGGGGCAGAAGACGGTGTTTCATGGGAGCAAAATGCGGGTTGGAGGGGGATCGCTTTCAGCCGATGGCTACTTTTCCACCGGAGGCTTCGGCGGGACTTCTCGGAGAAAGCCGATCGCTAACCCAAGCCCGGCCGGTGGCGCATCGTGGATCGGGTGATTGAAGTATTTCGCACTCCAACCCTGCGGCTTTCCGAGGGTGGCGGGGTCGGGCTTGAGCGGCAGGAAACGGATCACGAACATGCCCGTCTCGCGATCGAGCGGCTCGACCTTTACGAAGTGCGCATAATTGGCAAAGACCGTATCGACCTTCGCGGCGTTGTCGCCCTTCGCATAATCGGGCACGCGGAGCTTCATCGTCGGCTCGAACATGGTGCTGCCCGATGGCTTCGCGTCTGCGATCGCTTGGGCCAGCTCTTGGGCGCCATTGGCGTGCGCATTCCATGAGATGACCGCCCAGCCGCTGGATGCAGTGAGTCCTGCGACGTCGGTGACACTCTTGACCTGCTGAAGCGAGTCCTTGATCGCCGCCACGTCGTTATCGTTTTGCACGTTCGCGATGTAGAACGTCATGGTGATCGGAGCCGGCTTAGGCTCCGCAGCGCGGGCAACACCAAGTAGCGCGATGGAGACAGAAAAGAGGAGGGTTTTCACAATGGGGGGAGAGGGTGGAGGCTTTAGTGTGACTTGAGTTCGCTGCATGCACTCGGCGTTCCCGCAGCAGCGAGGCTGGTGCTAGTGATAAAGCGGCGGCGATTCACCCTCCAACCATGCCATGTGGAGCATTTTCGACAATGCGGGTATGGCGCACGGTTCCTTAGGTTTTTCGTCACTATCTCCCGCATGAGCAACTTCGATCGCCGCCGCATCCCCCGAGTCGCCCTCCTCGCCGAGACAACGCGCTCCTACACACGCGAACTTCTCGCCGGCGTGCGGCGCTACATCGCG
>CAMCYN010000047.1 GCA_945883955.1 Akkermansia muciniphila | reverse complement strand
GTGTCCGGCTCAGTAACTGAGCGTAGTCTGAGATATCAGGCGCAATTTCGGGAAGGCGGGTGGGGGACTGCAATGGTCTCAGAAGGAATTACGGGTGATTATTAGATTAATGGAGTCCGAAGTGGCTGGCGGAGCATATCGGATTAGTGGCGGCAATTAGATTTGTCCGGCCAATAGTATTACAAGGCCGTGCTAGTTGCCTGTTCGGAAAGGCTTCTGGTTTTTATAACCTTCCAGGCGAAGCTGGATGGTATCCCGGGCCACTGTATTATTTGCGGCACTGACCAACTCCACAGCTTTGGCAGCGTTTTCGATAGCCTCGTCAAATCGCCCCTGCTCGGCGCAAGCGGCGCCTAATGCATCATAGAGTAAGCCTTCCTTTCCGCCATTTAGCTCAATGCCGCGTCGGGCGAGTGTTTCCGCTTCGCGCCCGTTTCGAATGCCGCTTTCGGGATAGGTCGCTAACAGCCAGGAGAGTTTGTAATGGGCTCGAATATCCTGGGCGTTCTGGCGGAGGGCGGCTTGCCAGACTTGGACGGCTTCGTCGGCCTTCTTAGTGCGGATAAGCACGTCGGCCAGTCCGTCATAGGCGTCGAGATAACTCGGGTCCGCCTGAATGGCGTGTCGGTAAGCGGCAATGGATTCGGGGAGCCGGTTGGCGCGGGCTAAAATGGTGCCCAGATTGTTGGCGGCCCGGGAGTGCTTGGGGTCCCTCTGGAGTGCGGCCTGAAAACTGGCGACCGATTCGGGGATTTTACCCGAAAGGAAGTAGGCATTTCCAAGGCTGAAGAAGGTCTGGGCATTCCCGGGCTGAAGCTGGGCAGCACGTGTGAGATACTCGATGGCCCTGGGATAATCGGCTTTGGCCGGTTCGCCTTCACTTAAGATGACTCCGAGGCGGTAGACCGCGTCGAAGTTGTTGGGTTCAAGCTTCAGAGTTTCCTCGATGGTTTGCTTGGCTTCTGCCATCCGGTTTTGGGCGATTTGAACGGCGGCAAGGTCATTTCTGGCTCCAGAAAACCAGGGGCTAACGATGGTGGCGCGCTTCAAGAGGGATTCGGATTCGGCCAGATTGCCCTGATTGCGCTTCACCAAAGCGAGGTTGTTCAAAACGCCGGCCAGGTTCGGATTCAAGCGGAGCGCTTCCCTGTAATAGGGCTCCGCCTCATTTAGCTTGCCGGCCACAGCCAGCGAATCTCCGAGCTGACCGTTGCCGAAGTCGTTTTCGTGGGTCACGGCCACCGTATGCCGCCATAGAGCTTCGTCGGATTTCCAATAGCGGGTTTGCTGAAAGCTGAGGGCGGCGAGTCCCGCCACAATCAACCCGGCCAGAGTGGGCGCCATCCATTTGCGGCTCCAGGAAGCCGTCAGGTGTTGGCCCCCCCAGGCGACCGCGATAGCCATGCCAATGTGGGCCACGTACGTATAACGGTCGGCCATCAGCTGGATTCCGGGCGGCACAATGCCAATGACGGGCAGCAGCGCGATAAAGAACCAGGCCCAGGCGACGAGTAAAACGGGCAGGCTATGTCTGTAAAACCAGCAAAGAACCGAGATCCCTCCCAGAAGCAGCAAACATCCGAGGGCCATGGAGGGGAGTGGCCCAGCCTGTACGTAGGGGTAATGGGCGCTCAGATCGACAGGGAAAAAGAATTGGCGCACGTAGGTGACACACCAGACGGGAATATAGGCCAGGCGCGCCAGAAATGGAGGGGGCGACATTGGCCTGTGGAGGTCGACGCTGAGGATGGTGGCGACACAGGATCCTGCGGAGAGGAGAATCAGGGGGATTTTTTCGCGCAAGAGCTGCCAGGCACGTCCCAGTAACGAGCCGGCGGGGGCGGAAAGCGGAAGGCGCTGGAGCGGCCAGACGTCGAGCAGAAGCAGCAGGGCTGGCACCGTGACCAGAACGGATTTGGAGAGGAGTCCGCAGGCGAACAGCAAAAAGACGGCGGCATACCGGCCCTTCGAGGGCTTTTTAGCGTAGGCGGCGTAGGCCAGAAGGGTCGCCATCAGAAACAAACCACTCAGGACGTCTTTGCGTTCGGTGATCCAGGCTACCGATTCGACGCGGAGCGGGTGAATGGCAAAAAGGGCGGTGGCAAAGGCACTGCGCCAGGTGGAGTCAGTGAATTTACGCAGTGCTAAAAAGAATAGCACTACGGTGATCGCGTGGAGTACGAGGTTGTGCTGATGGAATCCGGCGCCGTTACTTCCGAAGACGGAAGAATCGAACATGAAGGAGAGCGTCGTGAGGGGATGCCAGTTGCTGTAATGGGGGTGGGTCCAGGCCCAGACAAATCCCTTAAGCGAAAGGCCGGCTTTTACCTCGGGGTAATCGCGGATGTAGATAATGTCGTCCCAATTCAAAAACCCGTATTGGGCGCTTTGTCCAAAGGCGAGGAATACGAGGAGAACGAGGGCGGCGCAGACTCCCCAAAGAATGAGAGAGGTACCGTGGGTAATGGGGGTTTTACCGATTGCGGCCGGAGTCAGGGTTTTGGAGGGCGCCGGAGCCGGAGGGCGGTTAGTGGAACGTCGGGCGGTCATTGAAGAAAAAGGAGCGTGTAAGAGTAGAGGAAAGTCCGGAAGGCGCAAGAGACGGCACACTTCAGTGAGGCCTCCAGCGCCTGCTGGGCTGGGGGTGTCCGGAGGAGTCTATTCCGACATCCGGAAGGGCTGATGGTGTCGGTAACGCTCGATCCGGCTTTGGATGGCGGTAGTGGTTGGGGGATTGCTGGCGGCCGTTACGGAAGCGAGGGCCTTTAGGGCGGTCTCTATGGCTTGCTCGAAACGGTTCTGTTCCGCGTATGCGGCCGCGAGCGCATCGAGGAGCAGTCCGTCGGTTGCTTCACCCAGCGCAAGGGCGCGGAGTGCGAGTCTTTCCGCTTCGGATCCGTTGCGGATGCGTTCGGAGGGGTGGGTGGCCAGGAGCCAAGACAAATGGTAGAGTGCCCGCACTTCGGACGGCTTTTGGCGCAGGATCTCGCCCAGAATGTCGCGTACCTGTTCTGGTTGGCCGGACTTCATGGCCACATCGACCAGCCCGTAATAGGCGTCCAGATAGTCGGGTTTTAGGCGGATTGCCTGGCGGTAAGCCGCCTCGGCCTCGGGCATTCGATGGGTGCTGGCGAAAATAATGCCCAGATTGTGAGCGGCGCCGGCATGGGTCGGATCTTTTTGCAGGGCGGATTGCAGGTTGCGAATTGCCTCGGGGATTTTACCGGTGCGAAAAAGGGCGTTCCCGAGGCTGACGTAGGGTTGAGCTGCCTGAGGGTCGAGTTGGATGGCCTGGGTCAGGTACTGGATTGCCGCAGGTAAATCGGGGGGAGCCTGGCCGTCGCTCAGCAGGGCGCCCATCCGGTAAACGGCGGCGAAGTTGTTTGGCGCCAGTTCGATGATTTCGCCGAGGGTTTTCAAAGCTTCGGTGAAGCGGTTTTGGGCGATCTGCGCATCGAAGAGGTCCATTCGCGGCTTCATAAACCAGGGACTGGCTAGAGTGGCTCGGCGTTGGAGTGTCTCGGCCTCGGCGAGATTGCCTTCGGTTTGTCGAATGAGCCCCAGATTATTTAAAGCGCCCGCCAGATTCGGGTCTAACCGGAGGGCCTCTTGATAAAGGGGGACGGCCTCTTTGAGTCGTAGGCTGAGGGTTAAAGCGTCCCCGAGTTGCGCATGGGCGAACGCGTTCTCCCGAGTGATCTCCAGCGTATGTCTCCAAAGTGTTTCGTCGGATGCCCAATAACGTGTTTGGCGGATACTGAGTCCGACCAAGGCTGACAGGAGGGTGAGGGCAAAACCGGGGGCGATCCACTTGCGGCGACATTGGGCGTGGAACTCAGCGAGACCCCAGGCGGCGGCTACGGCGAAGCCGAGGTGAGCCACGTAGGTGTAACGATCGGCTGCGAGCTGGATGCCGGGTGGCACGATCCCGATGACGGGTAGCAGCGCGATGAGGAACCACATCCAGCTCAGGTACAGCAGCGGTAACTGGCGGCGGAGCCGAAAGCAGAGGACGGAAATTGCGCCAAGTAAAAGGCTGCATCCCAAGAACGAGGACAGGGAAGGGCCCGACCGAGCGTAGGGATAATGGGCGGCGAGATCTAGGGGACAGAGAAAGTGCCGCAGGTAGGTCGTATACCACACCGGAATATAGCCGAGTCGTGCCAACAAAGGCGGAGGAGTTAGCGGGCTATGGGCGCTGGTACTCATTAGGGTGGCGATACAGGAGGCCACCGACAGAGCGATGAGGGGCAGCTTTTCACGAACGAGCGGCCAGAGCCGCCACCACGTCCAGTTCCGGGCGCCGTTAGGGTGGATTCGCCGTAGGGGCCAGATGTCGAGAAGCAGAAGCAGGAGGGGAAGGGTCACCAAAATGGATTTGGCGAGCAGGCCGCAGGCAAAAAGGGCGGCCGCCGTTAGGAACCCGCCACGAGACGGTTTCTGGGCGTAGCGTACGTAGGCCAGAAGGGTTGCCATGAGGAACACCCCGCTGAGTACGTCTTTGCGTTCTGCAATCCAGACGACGGATTCGACACGGAGTGGATGGACGGCGAAGAGTGCCGCCGCCGGGGCGCTACGCCAGAGAGAGGAGGAAAGCTGACGGAGGGTCAGAAATAGCAGAAATGCGGCCAGCGAGTGCAGCAGGAGGTTGTGAAGATGAAAGCCGGCGCCCTCTTTTCCAAAAAGGGAAGCATCCAGCATGAAGGAAAGTGTGCTGAGTGGATGCCAGTTGCCATGGTGCGAATGAGTCCAGGCCCAGGCAAAGCCCTTAAGCGAAAGGCCCTTTTCTACCTCGGGGTAATCCTGAAGGTAATGCAGGTCGTCCCAGTTGAGTAAACCGTAGTGGAGGCAATGGCCGAAGGCGGCAAAAACAAGCAGCACAAGCAGACCACAGGCTGCCCACGGGGCGGCGCTCGGGAAAGAGGCGGCCGGTCCGGGCTGGAGTGGAGGCTGGGAAAAACGGGCGCGCATGGACAGGGATACATAGGGGGGCTTTTGAGCCCGATAAAAAGGTCTGAATGTGGAAGGGGCTTCGGCAACAGTCAGGGGGGCGCAAGGCGGGTCGGGGTGGTCCCAAAATTCCACACGGACATGCGGTCGGCGTGATTTGGATGGGCGCTTTTATATGCTCTGGGGTTGATGCCGGAGAAGCTCGGGTTAAACCAGAAGTTCACCCATGGATGCTGTTTCCCGTTCCTCTGCCCTTTTTGCTGAAGCCCGCCGGTTGATTCCCGGTGGGGTAAATTCCCCTGTGCGGGCCTTTCGAGGCGTCGGCGGGGAGCCATTTTTTGTCGATAGAGCCGAGGGCGGCCGGATCTGGGATGTGGATGGAATCGAGTATGTGGACTTTGTGGGTACCTGGGGACCGGCTATTTTGGGGCATGCACCGCAGGTGGTCCGGGAGGCCATTTCGACGACGGCGCAGCGAGGGGTAAGTTTTGGGATTTCCAACCCTTTGGAGGTGGAAATGGCGCGTACGATCGTGGGCTGGGTGCCGTCTATCCAGAAAGTCCGCATGGTTAACAGCGGCACCGAAGCGACGATGTCCTGTATCCGGCTGGCTCGTGGATACACGGGCCGTGATCTGATTGTGAAATTCGAGGGGTGTTATCACGGCCACGTGGATGCGCTTCTTGTAAAAGCAGGCAGCGGGGCATTAACCCACGGCCAACCCGATAGCGCTGGAGTGCCTGCCTCGGTAGCGGCCCTGACGTTGACTCTTCCGTATAACGATTTTGAGGCGTTGCGGGCTGTGTTTGCGAGCCGGGGGGCCGAAATCGCGGCTGTGATTGTCGAACCCGTTCCTGCGAATGCGGGGTTGTATTTGCCTCGTCCGGGGTATCTTGAGCTGATGCGGGAGTTGTGTTCAGCGCACGAGACGGTGTTAATTTTCGACGAAGTAATGACCGGGTTTCGTCTCGCAAAAGGAGGCTATCAGGAGCGATGTGGCATTACGCCGGATCTGACGGCCTTGGGGAAAGTCATTGGCGGCGGTTTGCCGGTGGGCGCCTTTGGCGGACGTGAGGCGATTATGGACCAGCTTTCGCCGGACGGTCCTGTGTATCAGGCTGGCACGCTTTCGGGGAATCCCCTGGCGATGGCGGCCGGATTGGCGCAGTTGCGCGAGATGGAGCGACTCAACGGGTGGCAGCGTTTGGAGGAGATTGGCGCCAATTTTGAAGCGGGCGTACGCCGGACGCTCAAGCAGATCGGCAAAAACTACAACTTTCGCCGGATCGGGTCTATGTTCTGTCTCTATTTTACCGAGGGGGACGTGTGGGATTTGGCCTCCGCTCAACACAGCGACAAGGGTCTCTTTGGTCGCTTTTTTCACGGCTGCCGCGAACGCGGTGTTTATTTTGCTCCGTCGCAGTTTGAGGCGGGTTTCCTGTGTGTGGCGCACAATGAAGTGGATCTTGAGAAAACGGAACGAGTGACAGCGGAGGTCTTGGCTGGATTGTCGTAAAGTGGAGCGCCCTTGCGTATCCTCGGAGTACTCCTTAGAAAATTCTCTCCCGCATGTCTCATCCCGATCCTAGTGCAGCCCCGGAGTTAGAGTCTGGCCTTGTGCCTATTCTGGCACGTTCGAAGTTCCTTTTTGAAGGTGACCACAAGTTTTTCATTAAGGGAGTCACCTATGGCCCCTTTTCTCCAGATGCCGACGGATTCTTTGTGGGAAACCCTGAGAAGGCCCGTAAGGACTTTGCTCTGATTCGGGAAATGGGCGGCAATTTGCTCCGTATTTACCATGTTCCACCGCGCTGGTTCCTGGATGTGGCCCGTGAATTTGGGTTGCGCGTTCTGATCTCCATTCCGTGGGCCGAACATGTCGAATTCCTGAATAACTCGGGGATGCGCCGGCAGATCGTGGATACCATCCGGGCGGCGGTGGCTACGCATAAGGGGCATGAGGCGATTTTTGGGTATCTTGTTGGAAATGAAATTCCGAGCTCGATGGTGCGTTGGCTCGGCGCGCGTCGGGTGACGGAATTTGTGGAGCATCTCATTGCCGTGGCGCGTGCGACGGATCCGCGGCCTCTCTATTCTTACGCGAGTTATCCGCCCACGGAGTATCTGCTTCCGCAGAACGTAGATTTTTACACGTTTAACGTTTATCTGGAGAGGCAGCGGGATTTTGAGAAATATCTCGCAAGACTCCAAAATCTGGCTGGTGATAAACCGCTCGTCTTTGGGGAGTTCGGGCTCGATACGATGCGTAAGGGCGAGGAGATGCAGGTGGAGGTTCTCCGCTGGCATCTGGAATCGGTGGTTCGGGGTGGAGCGGCCGGAACGATCTTCTTTTCGTGGACGGACGAGTGGTTTACCGGGGGCCAGGAGATTCTGGACTGGGAATTTGGCCTGGTGACGCGCGACCGGACACCGAAGAAGGCTTTTCACAGTCTTAAGGGATTTCTCGCGGAGACCAAATCCATTACCGACAGGGTTCAGTTGACCAATTACCCGAAGGTTTCGGTGATTGTTTGCTCCTATAATGGAGGCAAAACTCTCAAGGAATGTCTGGAGTCCTTGGATTTGGTGAACTACCCGGATTTTGAAATCATCCTCGTCGATGATGGGTCCAAGGATAACACCCAGGATTTAGTCAAAGCCTACGAGCTTTCGCGCCAGGAAAGGGCTCAAAGGACCGGGGGAAAACTCCCCGGATTTGTAAACGTAATCCAGGTGAATATGGGACTGAGTTACGCCCGTAATGTCGGTGCGCAAACGGCCTCAGGTGAGATTTTTGCGTATACCGATTCCGACTGTATGGCGGATCCTGACTGGCTGTATTATCTCGTGGGGACTTTGCTAAGCGGGGATTACGTGGGCGTGGGGGGGCCAAATATTTCGCCTCCTGCTGTGGACTGGATTCAGGCGGCTGTTTCTGCGGCACCAGGCGGTCCGAGCCATGTGCTTTTGACCGACGTGGTGGCCGAACATATTCCCGGATGTAATATGGCGTTTCATCGGGCCGCATTTGAAAGCATTGGCGGCTTTGATACTGAGTATCGGAAGGCGGGTGACGATGTTGATTTTTGCTGGCGTCTGCAGACCAACGGCGGCGTGATTGCGTTTAGCCCCAGCGCGATTGTCTGGCACTACCGTCGTTTTACCCTGCAGGCATTCCGGAAACAGCAGGAAGGTTATGGCGAGGCGGAGTCGATGCTCCGGTTTAAGCACCTCATTTTCTTTGGTCCTACCGGAACGGCGAAGTGGAAGGGGCAAATATATGGAGCTCCTCGTTTTACGTGGCTCTTCAATAGCCCGATTATCTATCACGGCGTGTTTGGGCAGGGACTTTTTCAGTCCATTTATCCGACGCCGCAGTCGGAAATTGCGGCCTATGTCAGTAGCATCGAGTGGGTGGCATTGACGCTGTTCATGGCCATCCTCGGGGTTCCGATGGAGAAGCTGCGGATGGTGCCTTTGTTTATGTTAGGGGCAACCTTCCTTGTGGCGCTCTCTTTCATGATCCATGCAAGGATTGAACCCGCCTTCGATACGATTCGGGCGCGGTTGCTCGTTGGGTTTCTCGCATTGGCTCAACCGCTTTGCCGCGGTTGGGCGCGGTATTTCACCTGGATGCGTTATAAACACACGCCGCCCGAGGTGATTTCTCAACACGAAGAGGGTGTGACCAGTGCGAGTAAACGCGGGGGGACCTCCCGGCTAAATTTCTGGAATGAAACAGGGCAGGGGAGAGAGCGGCTTTTGTCCGAAATTTTCGCATTGCTCGAGCGCGAAGGATGGCGTTACTCGGCCGATACTGGCTGGAAGAATTGGGATCTTCAGATTTACGGAAACCGGTTCTGGAGTGTTCAGGCTGCTACTGTAACCGAATATCATGGCGGACCGAAGTGTCTGACCCGCGTAGACCTTACCTATCATCCTGTGGTGATGACTGTTATCCTGAACTGGATTTTCTTGCTTGGGCTGCTTTACCGCCGGATCTTTCTGGATCGCACCGACGTTCTCGGCTGGGGAATCTATGGACTGCTAGCCGTGTTTATTTTATGGCGCGGATGGCGATTAAAGCGAAGGGTGGCGGAACTGGTGATTGCCGCTGCAAACCGGTGTGAACTGGTGCGTGTTTCCGGAAAGGCGAGCCGCCCTGTTCCTCAAGGTTAGCGGAACCCTTTATTGGAAGAGCCACCAAGGAGGCTTCAGAAGATTGCGGCGGAATCGGAATGAGCGAGGAGAGATGGTTAATCTTACCCTCGCTCGGCGGGCATTGTTAAATACCCGCTCCGAATTGCCGATGAATCTGCTGAGTGTGTTCCCTGGCGGCGAGTCCGCCAACCCAAGGGCTCGGGTTTAAAATATAAACCGAACCCCGGACCGAATCTGGAAATTGTTCTGGTCGCCGCGACCAGCACGGTCTCCGTAATACGTCCACCGAGTGTCTGCAAACAGGCCGATTTGATTCGGAACCAGCCGGTACTCGATCCCCACTCCGGCATGGGCGCTCGCGAGTGTTCCAGCTCCGGTCTCTGTGGTCGCTCCGCCCCCGACAAAGCCGTAGGGAGCCAGAGCATGTTCCTCCATCGGAAACCTCAAAATGAGGCTGCCGGTGTACTGTTGGAAGCTCTTCTTGCCGAAACCAACAGACGTATTCACGTATCCGCGTTTGATGTCTCCATCAATGCCGATGCCCAAGTTTCTTGTCCAAAAGTAGCTCAATCCGACGCCGCCGCCCCAGGCGTGTTCCCGGAAGGGACCAGCGTGGTCAGGAGCGTGCCCAACACCGTACACTCCAAAGAGGTCGAGTTGGAGTTCCTGATCGAGGAAAACCGTGGACGGCATCGAAGGGGCGTTCACATTTTTGGAATGTGATACAGTACTGCCTGCAAAGCAGAGTGTACTGAGAGCCGTGAATGTGGCTGCGGAGATGATTGGGAGTTTCATAAGTGGATTACTAGTGACGGTCTACCGAACGGAATTCCGCCGCCCGGTAAAACGTCACCCGTACTTCGCTCCGAACCGTGCCGGTGGATGGGTTGGCTTTAGTCCGGCTGGGTGAACGGTGTGGCTGGATTTTGTGCAGATTGCTTCAGGCGCCTTAATTGGGCGAATAACCGGTCACAAAATGAGCGGATCCCCATTTTCCAGAATAATGGCCCGATACTCGAGTTTGCCAAAACGCCGCCGGTACTCCGGTGTCGGGTTCAAAAATAGACGTGGCCTTCGGGGAGGAAAATACGGGTAGGACAGAGGTGGCGCGAAGTTTTTACAGCCGGTCGGTCAAAATCAAAAAGCCCGGAGGTGTGGGCACCTATCCGGGCTTTTTTTGGGAAATCTCCGAGCTTCCTCTCTAAGTCAAAGGGGGGCTTCAGGCAGTAGTGATCGGCAGGGAAATTCCTGCTGCCGCTAGCATCCTCAAAAAAGTTGAGCGGTGATAAAAACGCCAAATAGGTGATGAGCATACAGGAGACCTGTGCGTTATTCTGGATATGCTCACGCGTTCCGCGTCTCTAAACTTAGAGTTCGCCGATCTGGCCAACTGGAAACTCCTCGAGAATTTCCAAAAGCGCCTGCAGTCCATTCTGGATGTTGCGCCCAAAACCAAAAAGGAACTGGATCCAAGGTGCCCCCTGCTGGGGGGAGATTATTTTTCACTCAACCTCTTCGGCCTGCTCAATCCAGTGATCAAAACCTCCCTGGCGCTCTGTGCCGCCAGCTCTTTGGTGCGGATGCAGACGGAGGTCTGTCAGGAACCCATGAGCCTGACGAGTTTCTCCGATATGCAGGCAGTTGCAAATCCGGAACTGCTCGCGGGTATGTTGCGCTCCCTTTCCAATCAAGCTTTGCCGGTTTATGGCGATCCTTGCATTCAGGAAAAGGTCACAGATCTCATTGCAAACGACGGAACTCGTCTGCCGGCAATGCCCTGAATGGCTTGGGCTTTGTGGCAAAACCCAAAGAATCGTGCAGGCAAATTACATTTGGAGTTCTCCGTGTGGAGACAGGTTCCCGTGGAGTTTACGGTAACCGATGCCAACACTTCGGAACGTGCCGTCTGGAAACAGGATCTCAAAAGGGGGGCTTATTTTGTGAACGGCCGTGCCTACAGGCATGATTACAAGCTGTTAAAGGTGGTGGAGGCAAGCGGGGTAAACTATGTCCTGCTCTGACACAGCAACACGGTGTTCCATACGCTGGATCCCCCAAAGCCCTTAACGCAAGAAGATGGTGCCGCAGGAGTGGTGTTGGATCAGCGCGTGCGCCTTGGTGGAGATTTTGAAGGGCCTTAGTGGAGGCTTGTCCGGGTGGAGGCGCCGGGACAGCTTTCTCCTCTTGACGACTTTGGAGGACCTAACAGCTGAGCTTGTGGGGACGATCTATCGTTGCCTCTGGCAGATCTAACTCTTTTTTAAATAGATCAAGTGTATTCTTGGGTGCCGTCACTGGTTGGGGGAGTCCCAGAACGACATGACAGTCCAAGTGTACTGCGCCCTGATTGTCTCGTTGCTTTTGATGCTGTGGACAGGTAGCAAGCCGACTAAACGCCAATGTGAGGCCCTCCAGTTTTATTGCATGGGGTTGGTGAGTTTTGAAGAATTGGTCCAGGTCCTTAACCCAAAATTCCTTAGTCCGAAGAAAAAGAAATAAGCGGTCCCTGGTCCGGATCTTCCCCCCTGCAAAACCAAGGGCGGGGCTTGCCGCCATGGGGCAATTTAAAGATCCTAGCTGACGGGGCCTATTGCCATGGCTTCCAACTTCAGGAATTGGCGTCTGTAAAAAGTCCCGTTTTCGCCCCGTATTTCAAACAGCAGTTTCTCTGCCGACACGACTGGGGCGGAGGCTAGAATTTGTCTGCTGTGACCGCTTTAAACGTGTCAGTCCGAAATGGGCTGGCTGGAAGGCCGGCTCCGTTAACGAAGTTGGGTTCCGCATCTTCTCTCCACCCAAAACGGGCTGCCAAAGGCTTCGTCACCGAGGGATTTCCGAGGACGATCGTGTTTCCCTTGATGGTGGCTTCTGCGGGGACAAAGTGTTGGTCTTCTCCGGCGATGACGAAGTGGGTTAGTGGTTTTCCGTCGCGCGATTTGAGTCCGGCGGCGTGATCGAATTCGAGTTTTATCCTGTCACCCTCAACGCTGAAGTTTTTATAAATGGGGCCCGAATAGGAGAGGTCTTTCTTCCCATAGTCTTTTGCTAAAGCCCACAAGGCGAGGCGGTTTCCGACATCGGCCTTGTTGGTCGGATGGATATCCTGGAGGTTGCCAATATCGCTGATCACGGCCATGCCTGTATTGGGGACGGTCTTGAGGGTGAATAGCTGCGCATCCCAGAGTTCAGCGCATGGGGTCAGGTCTGCCGTAGGGTTTCCTCGGGCGTAATTGAAGGGAGCGATTTGCACGAAATGGAATGGAAAGTCTCCCTGTGCAAAATCGTTCCGCCAGTTGCGGATCATCAACGGAAAGAGGGTGCGGTATTGAAAGGCTCGCGAGACATTGGATTCACCCTGATACCAAATCGCTCCGCGGATGCTCATGGGAAGCAGGGGCGCAATCATTCCATTATATAGGTTGGCGGGACGGCCAGGCGAGGTGGCGGGAGCCGAGGGCGGTTTGGGTTGCTGAGGAGCGGGTTTGCCCTCTGCTTTCGCCGCTTCGGATTTCATTTTCCACTCCGTTTTGACTTTCTCAAAAGCCGCTTTGGCTTTTTCGGGATCGTAGCTGCTTACAGAGGCGTCCCAGCGTTCGAGCAGGGGCTTGAGGGAAGCTTCCGCCTCCATGTATTTCCGACTGGCCCAAGCTTCAGCGGGAGTGCCGCCCCAGTTCGATCCGACTAGACCGACTGCTGCGCCCAATTGGGTGTGAAGTTCCCTGCCAAAGTAAAATCCGACTCCGCTAAAGGCGCCTGCGGTTTCGGGGGTACATACGGCCCATTCTCCGACGACATCTTCTTGGGGCTTGTCGATGGCGGTCTTGGTGACCTTAAAATGCCGGAGGGCGGGAAAATTGGCGGCTGGAATGTCGGTGCCCGCCGTACTCGACTGTTTTAAGGACCACTCCATGTTGGATTGTCCTGAACAAATCCACACTTCCCCAACCAAAACGTCCTCCACCTTGAGCGTGTTTTTGCCGGTGACGGTCATTTCGAGGGGCTTTGTGGTGGGAGCAAGTTCGAGCTTTACGGACCATTTTCCGTCCTCCCCAGCCGTGGTTGCTGCCGACTTGGATCCAATGGAGACCGATACTTTTTCGTTCGGATCGGCCCAACCCCAAATGGTGGCGGGTTTTCCGGATTGGAGAACCATATGATTGCCCAGAATTTTTGGGAGCCTTATGTCTGCAAGTGCGCAGGGGGCGAGGGCGATGGAGGCGCTCAAGGCAAGCCAAGGGAAGCGGAGGTTCATGGGATGGGATAATTTTTTGGGTTAACGAACCTCCAAGAAGATCCTGACAGCGTAGAAATTATTAGCAGTAGGCGGTACGGTGAAAAGGGGGAGCTGGAGGATTTTTACGGAGATGTTTATCGGAGGATCGGAAAGGAAGGGGGAGGGTGAAGTCTGAGACGGACTTGCACCCAGCATGGCTTTTACGTTTGCAAAGTTGAGTTCAATGAGAGAGAGTGAGCATGCAATAGTTGATGTGAAGCCTCAGTAAAGGGGAGCGTGCGAGGGGCGAAAACGCTACTTTGGCTGCTTGAGATCCGATGACCGGAAACCTTACCAAGTGCTTTGCTCGGCAGTTAATTAAGATAACGGAATGGGTACGAAACTGTATGTCGGTAATCTCGCCTTCACGATGACTGAAGGAGAGCTGGAGGATCTATTCCGCCAGGTTGGTGATGTCACGGAAGTGCAAATCATATTCGACAAATTCACGAATAAGTCGCGCGGATTTGCCTTCGTAACGATGGCAACCGACGCCGCAGGAGCAGAAGCTGTGGAAAAATTCCACGGCCAGAATGTCGAAGGACGTCCTCTGACTGTCAACGAAGCTCGTCCTCGTGAATCACGTGGCCCCGGCGGACCCGGCGGCGGCGGTGGTGGCGGCGGATTTGAGCGTCGTGGGTCTGGTGGACCTCGTAGCTTTGACCGCAGTGGTGGTGGCGGACGTGGTGGCGATCGCGGTGGAGACCGTGGTGGCGATCGCGGTGGCCGTTCTGGCGGACGCTACTAGTCTCTCCTGGGACACGCGGCCTTTGCGCCGGATCACGCGCTGTGAAGCGAGTGAATTTTGCTTGATTGCGGGGCCCCCTGAAGGGCCCCGTTTTTCTTTCCTCCCTAAGGCTCTCGTGGAAAACTCCAGAGCGACTGATGGTCATCCTCAACGCGCTGCTCGTGGGATATATCCCGAGGTGCGCTACTTCCCCTTGTAGGTAGTACGACTTAAAGAGACGGATAGAGGTGTTTGAGTTTAATACGAGCGTCCGAGGTAGAGAACTGCAAGTCGGTTTTGTTTTTCCGATTGTTTCGATCGGTGGCCCAAGCTGGAGTCTCCCGTTTCATGGTAGCCATGTCGGGAATTCGCCGGTTGAGACACTGGGATTGTAACACGCTCAACTCAATTTCTGCGATGGTGAGCCAACTGCCGTGCTTGGGCGTGTAGTGGACTTCCAAACGTTCGGCCAAACTTCTAGCCTCTTCTGGCGGAAGGCTTCGTAAAGGGAGGACGTCTGTGGGTATTGAGGTTGTCCATCACCAAGCGCACTTTAGTGGCTTTCGGATAGAGTAATCCTACAGCGCGGTTTCATCCTATAACATCGCACAAAACCACCAAACCGCTTCCGTCATCTGAAGTGCTACTGCCTATTAGGACGATTACTTGCTCTTGTTTAATATATCCTTCACTTCCTCCACGGACAGACGGCGTAGATTGGATACGCCTCCCTGCGGCGGATTGGATGGAGTATATTTTTCCTTCATCCGTTCCGCCTCTTGGCCGAGGTAAGGCAAATTGGCATCTCTGGCCGTTGTGGACGAAAACACCCTTTCTCCCTGAGGTGAACCTCCTGATTCAAAAGATTTTTTCGCAAGCGTTTCCTTTTGGCCGCCAAACGACTGGGTAGAGGCGGCGCTTCTCGACGACGAAACAAAGGGTTTTGTTGGTGTGATACTCGCACCGGGGAGAAATTCGCTCGCCGAGAATTTTTTGGATAGGAAATCCTTGCTGTTCGCAAACTCCTTGCCCTGAGGGAAGCTTGTCGTCCGAGCTTCTTTAAGATTCGACGCGCCGCGCGAACTGAATCTGGCCATGTCCGGGTTAAACGTGCGGTTTAAATCCGGGTCTAGCAGCCGGCGCTCAGCTGGGGTTGTCGGCTCTGAGGTGGAGGTTCCGGCCGGTGCGGCGTCAGCATCCATAATTGCGCACGCCGTGACCGCGATCCAGAAGGTGAAGACGCGTGGTAGAGCGAGGGGGCGCATTGGTTATGGGTGCCATGGATTCTCCTCCCAGGCAAGGTGAGACCCGAATTCATCATCTTGAGATCAATTTCCTAAGGATATTCCGACCCAGTGGAGTCCGAATCTGAGCCAAAGTGGAATGGTAACCAGTCCCACTAAGGTGGTCATCAAAATGATCTGGAGGCTAAACCGCGCGTCCGAATTATAGTGTCGACAGAGCACTGCCGGCATCATTGCCGCAGGCATGGCCGCCTGGAGCACCAAGATCCGTTGCAGGGCCGGTGGCATGGGGAGAAATCGGGCGACGATCAGAAACAGAAGGGGGAGGAGTGCCAGACGAGCCAGTAGTGCAACCGAGAGGCCCGCTACCGGGACCCTGCCTTCGGTACGCTGGTGGAATAAATCCCATAAAGTGGCTCCCGTGAGTAACAGAGCAACTGGGATAGCCGCTTGGCCCAGGAGATGCATGGATTTCCTGAAAAAGGCCGGAAGCCATTCTTGGCCGTGAAAAAGATTCAGCAAGCCGGAGAGAATAATGGCGATGACGGGGACATTAAAAATATGTCGCAGGATGCCTTTACCCCGTGCTCCCGAGAGTATGGCGATCACCAAGGACCACATGGCCATTTCCACTCCCAGATTGTGCATAAACAGAACTCCCAAGGTTTCACGATCATACAACGCCTCAACCAGCGGAATTACCAGATAGCCGTAGTTTTGAATCCCGGCCGACACTATTCCGGCCCGGAACGTGTCGGAGGGTAAGCGCAATGGGAGTAAGAGAAGAGCGAGCACTCCCAGACTCACGAGAACGAGAACGAAACCGAGTAGTGGCGGAAGCCACAGGTCATTGGCTCGTGCCAGTAGTGGATTTCCTAAAACTGTATCGGCAATTAGCGCCGGAAAAAGCACGTTGACCCCGATTTTAAGAAGACTGGGATCCGCTTCCGCTTTGAGCCATCCGAGAAGACGCAGGAAAACCCCTGATCCGATGAGTACAAACACCGGTGCAACGGTGTTCAGGATCTGCAGAAAGTTCATTGGCCGCTTCTTGACTTAATTGCGACAGGGAAGCGCGTTTTCAGGACTTCGATTTCTACCGGAGTCAGTCCGCGGGGCACAGGTAACAGACCGTCACTCACGGGCCCGTTAATGAGAATCTCTAGGACGAGTCGCGAGATTTTCTGATTTCCGATATAAAAAACTAGGGAGCGATCCCGGCTGGAGGAGCTGAGATTTGCCAAAGTAAGTCGTCCGCTGTCATCGAGTTGGAAGAGACAACCCCAGGATCCATCTGCTGCCGGGAAAGTATGAATGGCTTTGACCTGGCGCTCACTGATGCTCGCCGAGCTTTCGATGAAAATTTGACGGGGCGGATCGGGAACCTTTACAGGAATTGAAAAGGGATCTTCCGCCGTAGCGCGCACTTCGACGTGGAAGCGTACCGTACACGTCGGCTTTCGACTGGCCGCAGCGGCTGTAAGGGGAATCACGGCCAGCATAAAAGTGGTCGTTGCCAGAAAGCGCAGAGTGGGGTGCATCAACGCCTAATGTGATGGGGCTTCACCGAGTTTGCAAACTGTCAGCCAGCCTCGTAAAAACAACCATGCTCCGAAAGTCCTTCCTGTTTGCTCTGGTTTTGTCCGGTTTGGTAATTGGTGCCACTGCAGCAGAAGAGTCTTCTGCTGAAAACGTCGAGCGCGGCCCTTTGGCCGTCTTAAAGCGGACATGGACGAGTACGGTGAATGGCGTCGAGGGCGCTGGAAAAGCGCTGACGCACTCCGTGGTGGGTGTCTTTAAGGGAAAGCCAACTTCCAAGGCGCCCAGGCTGGATGTGAAGCTCACGGTGGAACCCCAACCGATTTCCCTGGCAAGGGACCGCCAGGTCAAAGCGGTGCTGCGTCTCATCAATAACGGGAAAAAAGCTCAGGTACTTCAGTTTAACACAACACAGCGGGCAGATGCGGTGATCCACGATGTGTCCGGGAAAATTGTGGCTCGTGCTTCGGAGGATCGTCAATTTGCAAACGAGCCCGCTCTGGTGACGGTAAATCCCGGGGAGCGTGTTGAATTCGAACTAAACCTGCCTACTCGGCAACTGGCGCCGGGAAAAACCTACACTCTGGAGGCTGCGGTTGTGAACCAGGAGGGTTTGCGTTCGAAGGTTCCGTTGACAGTTCTGCCGTAATTTGCGTTTCGCCTCCCGGTTCCGTGTTGTTTGAAGCGGGAGGCTGCTCCGAAAGACCGGTCCCGAGCCGGAAGCGAATGGTTTACGAATTCGGGGGCCCTCCGTTTTCGATCAGCCTTTGCGAAGTCCAAGACCCAGAACTTCCTTACAGTAAGCAATACTGCGCTCGATTTCTCCCTTTTGATACGCGCGCTCGGCTTCCTTTTTGTCGGCACCCGTAGGCACCTTAAAGGATTCCAGCGGGTGGCCTTTGGCTGCGAGGACTTCAAATTTGGCCAGAACTTCTGGACGCTTCTCGTAATGTTCCCAAAACGCTTCGCTCTTATAGGGGAAGTTTCTCGAGAATCCGGAGATAGTCTCAATTTGGATCGGCACGTTTGGACACAGTACCCGCCAACGTTCGATGTAGCGTTTCCAGTCGAGGAGTCCTTCGCCCATGGCGGTCCATTGAATGGAAGCTCCGTCGGGAGTCGTCCAGATCATGTCGTCTCGCAAGCTTGAGCAGATGGAGTAAGGGCCCAAGCGTTCAAGCAGATCCAGGGGATCCTCCAGAGTCCACGCAGCGTTTCCCGAGTCGATATTGACGCCGACAAAATCCGGGCCGGCTTGCTCAACTAGCTCGATCAGTTCCCAAGAATGAAGGTCGCCCGCATGGTTTTCGATGGCGACTTTAATGCCAGCGTCCATTGCCGCACCTTTGCAGGCTTTAAGAACACGGACGGTGTCCGCAATACGCGCCCGGATTCCGCCTGGAGATTTCCGGTCCTCGGACGCGCCGAGAATGACACGGAAGACGGGTGAGCCTAAAGTTTTAGAGACCCGGATGCCGGTCCGTAAATGTTCTTCTGCCGTGCCCCATGTGGGCTTAAAGCGGGCGGAGCTCGGGCAAATACTCCAGGACCCAATATAAAGCGACAAACCCTTGTCGGTGGCGTGCGCTTTGAGGTCGAGCAGAGGGGCATCATCCAGCGAGGGCAAGCAGTCCAGGTCGGACAGAAATAACGTATCCAGCTTCAATCCAGCCGCATACTCGATGAGCTCAGGAGCCCTCCATCCGAATGCGCGCACTGCGAAGTTATCGATTCCCAGACGAATCGGGGCAGGGGCGGCGGATACAGGGCGCGGAAACATTGTGGCGGCACCGGCCGCACTGACGGTGGCTAGAAAGGCTCGGCGGGACTGTACCATGGGGGGAATGCTGGGTGAAGGGGGGTAAAAGACTAGTATTCTTTAGGGGAATTCGGAAGCCGGAAAACCCTTAGAGGGGTCTGTCTTCAATGTTTAGGCGGTCGCTCGGGGACGGCGCCCCGTGGTGTCCCCTAAACTGCCTGTATCAACTTGGGAGGGGAGAGCGCCGAGGACTATGAGCCGATTGGGCGGGACGGGACTGCATAGAAATAAGAAGCGAGCTACAAAACCCGTTGAGTCTTGGAAAAGTTGGAGCAATGCTGCAGGGTGCTTGCAGTTACTCCCCCTCCTTCCATGAAAAACTCCAGAACACTTGGCTCTGCTCGTGCGGCTTTTACCCTGATCGAATTGTTGGTGGTTATCACCATCCTCGGAATTTTGATGTCGATGGCGGTGGGGGGTACGAGTGCCGTTAAGAACCAGGCTCGTAAAGCACAGGCGCAAAATGACTGCACGGGACTGGTTGTGGCTATCAAGGCGTTTTATACCGACTATTCCCGATATCCTGTTCCCGCAACCAAGACGGATGATGTCCCTTATGAGCCAACAAGAGGACCTGAAGGGAACAAGGCTGTGGTGGAGGTTCTTACGGCGGTTGATGCGGTAATAAATCCTCGTGGGGTGGTTTATTATGAGGCAAAAACTGCAAAGCAGGGGACTGGCGGCTCCAAGGTGAGTGGTATTTCGAATGGAGGGATGTTCGATCCGTGGGGATTTACTTACGGCATCATGGTGGATGCAGACTATGACGGAAGACTGATCTATTCCGGTCCGTCGTTGAATAAACTGGAGCAGGATGCGAAAGTGGTGCAAGGGGGGGTTGGCGTTTTTTCGCTTGGAGACAAACAGAAAAATCCACTAACTTCTTGGCAGTAAGGCACGTTACCTAAAAATGCGGGTGTAGTTCAATGGTAGAACGGCAGCTTCCCAAGCTGCATACGAGGGTTCGATTCCCTTCACCCGCTCTCTGTAAAAGAGGCATTGCTTGAATTTTTGAGACAAACTTGCGACAAGTTTATCTCATGCCTCCCCAAAAGACTCCAGAGCGAGCTAAGTTTCCCATACTGGTCGCCAGAGGTCCAACCGGTCTCAAGGGGACGGCAAAAATCTACGCCACGCCAGTCACGGTCAAAGGGGTTGAGTACGACTCTTTCACGGTCGTTTACTACGTTCTAGGCGAACGTAAACGTGCTCGGTTCAGTGATTACGCGAAGGCCTTTTCCTTTGCGGAAGAGAAGGCCTGTCAATTAAGCAGTGGGGAGGTGGCTGCGGTTTCGCTATCTAGCGAAGATCAGAGAGTCTACGGCAAAGTGGTTGCATCTCTTAAACCTCTTGGAATCTCGCTTGAAGACGCGGTTCGTGAATACATCGAAGCTCGAGAAT
>CAMCYN010000046.1 GCA_945883955.1 Akkermansia muciniphila | reverse complement strand
GCAATACCACTGGATTTGCAGCCGCTGATTTTCGCCCAGCGAAGCGAGCATCACGGACAATTGAACCTGAAAAGCATTCAGTTCGGAGATCGGAGCACTACTGAAGTCAGGGGCTTCGAAGAGGTAACCCTTCGAAACAAAGCCTCCCTTCTGGAGTCCGTTAAACACCAGCAGATCCCTGACAAAATGCCCGTTGGGTGCTTGTTCGGATGTCGATTCAATTGGCCACATAATCAATGGGAGGCGAGCGGATGCTGGGGTGTTGATTGCGCGTTTGGCGTCAGACCCGGTCCGTTAAGACAGGTATCGAGCAGGTCATTGTCGTATCCGGCAGGTTTCCCCTGCCGGAACCCAAACACGTAGATCAGCGCAACTGCGGTGGGCACTGCGGACACCAGAATGGAGCTGACCAGCCCCCAGTGAAGGACGCTGAACAGCACGAGGAGCAAAGCCACCGAGAGACATACTCCAGCGACAACCACCCAGAACAGACCGCCATCGAGCCCCCAGGTTTTGCCACTGGAGTCGTTGGCGCTGTTCGTGTCTGAAAATCGGAGCTCGACGGCTTTCATTAGAAAGCGCCGATATCGACCGTGGAACCGCCCAGTCCAAACGCCGTGAAGAGTGCCTTCACGATGGCTGGAGCGCCCGCGATGATCAGCCCGCCAATGATGGAGAGCTTGCCTGAATCGGTATCGCCGCGTCGGATTGCGAACCCACCGCTGACCACACAGATGGTCCCGAAGATGAACCCGATGAGCATTACGATGCCCATCGCTTTGCTCGTTCCGTCTGCCAAGCCTCCTACCTGTGCAAACATTGGAACCAGGCGCATTGATCCAGACATTAGTGAGATGTTCATACGCTTCAGAATCGCCATAGGCTGAAGCGGTTTTGTTCCACCGGTGGAGCATCGTTCATTTTTCTCAAACGATTTTGAGTTCGTGCAACTCACACCACAGGCTCTCGGAACCTCCGTATCCAAACTCGCCCATCTGGCGCAGCATCTTCAGGAACGAATTCGGGGTCAGGAGCATGTGATCCCACGGCTCGCGGCTGCTCTGCAACGGTCCGAGCTTGGGCTGTGTAAGGTCGGGCGCCCGAAGGGCAGCTTCCTTTTCCTCGGCCCAACAGGAGTCGGCAAAACTGAGATCACAATCGCATTCACTCGCTACCTGCTCGGCCCTGGATTGTTATTCCGATTCGATATGTCCGAGTACCAGATGCAGGAGAGCCTCGGCCTGCTTCTCGATTCCATGGCTTCCGCGCATGCAAAACATGCAAAAGGGACGCTTTTGTTCGACGAAATCGAGAAGGCGCATCCCCGGATTCTGGACGTGTTTTTGCAGATTCTGGATGCCGCGCGCGTAACCACCCCAGCAGGAGAGACGCTGGATCTGAGCGGGTTTTACGTCGTGTTGACTTCCAATCTGGCTTCCGCAGATGTGTTGGATCTTCAGCATTCCGCATTCGCAACCTTGGAACGCCATGTCCTGGCGCGGGCCCAGCAGCACATGCGACCCGAGCTATATGCCCGGATCAGCGAGAAGCTCGTGTTCAGTAAATTGAGCTACGACGTGCAGGTTGAAATCGCCCGGATGTTTCTCGAACAAGAAGTGGCTTTCCTGCGAGAGCGGGGACACGTCCTTGCCCCGGACGGCTCCGTATTGCCGTTCCTAGTAAGGCGAGGATTCCACCCCCGCCTGGGAGCGCGCCCGCTTCGCGATGCCGTAGAGCGGTTTGTCGGCGAAGCTGTCGTACGCGATCTGATCGAGAGAGGGACCGGGAGCGGCGAACTCGTAGTGGACGCTGCAGGAGAGCGGTTGAGGGTCGGCGGATGACGCGGAAAACCTTCCTAGCTCCGGAGCTTATTTACAAACCGGTTGCTCTGGCTTGGCGCCAGCGTCCGAGCTTTGGGATGCTCGGCCTGCCTCAACCTCGCCCCTACCGGGATCGTCTGTGAATAAGCCGCTTTCCTTGGAACAACAGGGCCCTCTTTCTAAGAAATCATCATAACGTTTTGCTGGTCTAGCTCGACCAATGTACAGCTTTCCAAGGCTGTTACTATTGCGTCGAGATGAGTTTCGAACATCAGCTTCGTGGCCTTCACGCCCAAGTTTCCTGTCCTCACTAAAACCAGTTTCCACGGGCGACCATGTAACAGGTGAGAATAATAAAAGTCCGTGTCCTTGGTCACCACCACACGCATCTCATTCACTGAAATCTCGTTCAACGCCCCGTCAGGCGAGGCGTTTTGATCTGCCATATCCAGCGTGTGGATGGCGTCGTGCCCAGCCGCTTGAAATATACTGCGCAATCCCGGAGGAAGGTGGGCATCTATCAAAAACTTCATGCCGCCACAAAGTGAAGGCTTTTGAGTTTCAGCGACAAAGCGGCGAATTGAACACAGGACAAAAGGTCTTCTTTTTCCAAATCAGGAAATTCAGCCAACAAATCCTCAAATGAATCTCCGCCCGCAAGGTATTCCAGTACCGACTCCACAGGATAACGTAGGCCGCGAATTGTGGGCTTACCGTGGCAGATACTCGGATCAATCGTGATCCGATTAAGCAGTGTTGTAGCAGCGTCTTTGGTCACAAGAGCCATGTGTGATTTTACTCTTTGCCATCCAACATCGCAACCAAGGGTTTGAACGGCACCGGGGGGTACCTCAAAGTGGATTTGTGGGTTCGCTACACCCAATAAACAAAGAGTCCGCGAACCCGTTGCCGTTCTGACTTCTGCTCCTGTGCTACCTCGCCCTTCGTGCTTGGCTCCGCCGCCGATTTGCTAGGGGTGCGCCGGCTTTTGGCCCACGCACGTCCGTTGGCATCAGTCCCCAAAACTGTTGGGCCATCGCCTTTGTGATCCATTCGCCAGCCGTTGTTTTCACCGCGCGATAGTGGGCAAAAAGAGTGTCTTGTGATTCGTCGTGACCCATCACGGCCTGCAATTGAGCCGCATTTTGGTAAGCGGCGTAGTGCATGCTCGCAAAAGTGTGACGCAAGCCGTCATGGAGAGCTGGAATACCAGCCGCTGCACGAATCGCTCGCCAGCGACTCGGAAACGTTTTGGGCATCAGGACCGTCTGTTCGGGGCAACGCTGACGCCACAAGCGAAACCAAGCAGTTGCAACAGGCGACAATTCGATCACCCTCGGCTTGTTGGTTTTGCTTGCCTTACCCGTCACAACCAACCGCCTCCCCAACAGGTCCAGATTTGCGAGCGAGGTGCGGTTAATTTCCTCAGGACGCAGCCCACAAAACAAAGCTGCGGCCAAGTAGCCTAAAAATGGCGCATAAGACACGTACTCAAACTCTTCGGTATACCGATTAAATTTGGATCGATGCTGCCCAAAGAGGGCTTGGTGAAGGAGTGCACGCATTTCCTTCACTCCGTAGCTGAGAATGTCGCCCTTCTTTTCCCCGCCAATCGCTATCGTATTGTCACGGCCCATTAACGGATTGATGGAGATATACTTGTTTCGGCGTACCCATTCCAAAAAATGGCGGATGGTTCTGATCCGGTTCTTTTTCGTTTCAGCCGCTCCTCCAATTGCCTCCAGCCAGTCCTCGACATGCTCTCGGGTAATGTCCCCGATTTTGCCGATTTCTTGCCCTTCCAAGAACCGAAAGAAGCTGGCGAGATTTGGCCGTTTGAGATCTTCGACGGTTTTCAGCGTGTTAAGCGCTGAATCACCTCCGGAAAGCATCGATTCAAGATAATCACGCCCAAGTTGATAAATACTGGGCGCCTCCTTGAGTCCGCTGTGATGTGTCAGGAAAAACGTGCCTGCCTGCTCAATCGTTCCGCCGGCAAGGGCAAGCCGGTCACGCCATTTGAGAAATACACCAGCAGCTTCCTCGATACTCGACCCAGCCGATTCCAAACGATCCTTCCAGCTCGAAAACAAAATCCTGTCCGCAGGCGAAACCATCGACCCATCCGTGCCCTCGGTTTTCAGCGTACCTTTGGCTTCACGGAGATAATTATCGGCCTCCTCCCTTGTCGGGAAAAATCGAACTACGCGCTTTTCGTTGATGTAGCCGAGATCGGCCTTCCAACGGAGCGACCCTGATTTGTAGCGGATCTGGGTGACCTTCATTTTTCAACGTACACCCACTTACATCGCCTGCCTCAACTAACATGGACTTACATGTTTTTTGTCATTTGGCGTGCATTGGTGACCCACGGTGTCCCGTGGTTGCGCTGCCCTTCAGGGCAACAAAAAGGCCTGTAAGACACTCTTTACAGAGCAATTACAGGCCGGAGAAGAAGTTCCAAAAGTGGAGCGGGTAGAGGGAATCGAACCCTCATAGCCAGCTTGGAAGGCTGGAGCTTTACCACTAAGCTATACCCGCGCAATCGAAGGGCTGAGAGCATTGCGATTCCTCAGCAAAACTCAAGGCCGAAAATCCGCCCTCCCTCCACCCTTTACATAAGCGCCGTATCCTCAGACTTTTCCAACCGGATCAGGTGCTTTTTAACAACCTCCACCTGCTTGGTTAGCTCAAACAGCGCCTTTAAAACCTCCGACTGCGTAGGCCCATCAGCAAGCCCCGGCACGAGCGGATGCATTTGAGTGATTTGGGCGGACAGCTGGTTGCTGGCCGCTCGGAGTTGTTGCAAAGCTGAGGCTCGGTCCATGATTGAGTGGTTGTCGGCAGATTCCACCCAGGCTGCAAGCGCCAGAATTTCGGCTCGCCCCGCCCTTGCGCCCGGTTAACGTGCGTTCTTATGGACACGAACCACGTCGTTCCGCATGCCGTTGTCACCTGCGGACCGGCCATGACTGCAATTGATGCCGTGCGCAGGATCACCAATTTCTCCACCGGCGAACTGGGTGTGCTGCTCACCGAAGCGCTTTTACAAAAAGGCTGGAATGTCACCTGTTTTAAAGGAACAGGGGCCACCTACCGAGATCCGCAGGGAAGCCGCCTGACTTTGAAACGTTTTGCCACCAACGGCGATCTGCTCGACGGCCTTCTGGGCCAGGCCGACCCGGGCCGCGTGAACGTGGTTTTTCATGCCGCTGCCTTAAGCGACTTTGATGTCGCCGAAGTCTCCGGACCGGATAGCCAACCGCTGACGACCAAAAAGATCCCGAGCGCCTATCAGGAGGTGCATCTGGTTTTGCGCCCGGCCTTCAAGGTGCTCCCCCGCATGGAAGAACTTTTTCCCAAGGCTGTTGTGGTAGGCTGGAAATTTGAACTCGAGGGCGACCATTCTACCGCCATGGTTTGCGCCCGCGCCCAACTCGAGCTGAGCCGTTCGACCCTTTGTGTGCTCAACGGCATCGCTTACGGCAATGGCTTCGGCATCATCAGCAGGCAGGGCATGATTGCCGAACTCACCACCCGCGACGAGTTGGCCGAATGGCTGACAACCTGGGCCAGCGACTTTTTAGCGGGTAAAGAAACGGTCCCCTCCACCCCCTAAGCCTGCCTCCACTTCCTATCCCCCGATCCGCCGCGCCTTAGAACGCGGGCCGTCCCGGGTTATCTCTATTAAATGCCCCTCATGAAACTTCTCATCCCCCTCTTTTTGTTTCTGGCCGGCCTTCTCCCTGTCGCCCAGGCCGCCACCCCAATCGAAGTACGCCAGGACGAGGCGCTCCAGACTACCGCTGCCGTTTTCCAACTCTTTGAATCCAAGTGTAACGATTGCCACGGCTCCCAACTGGAGAAGCCAAAGGGGAAATTTGGTTACCTGATGGATTTTAAGAGGATAGCCGCCAACGAGGAATTCATCGTCCCCGGCGACCCGAACAAATCGGAGTTTTTCCGGCTGGTAAATGAAGACGAGATGCCCGGCGAGAAAAGCGATTTTGCCCCCGCAACCCCCGCTGAAAAACTCGCCCTCCGGCGCTGGATTCAAATTGGTGCCCCGAGCGAACTGCCTGCGGAATTTGCCGAGAAACAGGCCAAACTGCTGGCGCGCCAGAAAGGCGACGCCGCTCCGGGCGCCACAGACGCAAAGCCGGCGGACAAGGCCCCAAAATCATTTCTGTCTAAACTACTGGCCTGGTTTGGCCGTTTCCACGCCGCCTCCACCCACATTCCCGTCGGGTTGCTCACCGTCGCCGTGCTCTCCGAGATGCTCGCCTGGATCACCAAGAAACCCTCCTGGCTAACATGCACCCGCTTTCTCGTGCTCGTGGGCACGGCCGGAGCCATCGGCACCGTCTCCCTGGGCTGGATGAACGACTATTCGGGCGTCTCAACCGTCTACCAGCTCCACAAGTGGATCGGTACGGCCACGGCCATCTGGAGCGTTCTTTGCGCCGGATGCTGTATTCTCTTCGAGTGCCGCGAAGGCACCATGGAACGCAACCGCCTCCGGATTACTCTCCTGCTCGGCGCGATCCTGGTCAGCGCCGCCGGTTTCCTGGGCGGTGCGGTTACTTTCGGTCTCGATCACTACAAGTGGTAAGACCCGGCTCCACGCCGCGGCTATCCCGGGCGGTCGGGGCACTTTGCCTGCTTCCGCCTCTTCCGCTCGGGGACAATCCATGCTTCTGTGCTGGGTAATGATTCCCTCGCGCTCTCAAATTCCGGCTTCTGATACCTGGGACCTCTCCTGCCTCTTTACCGATCCTTCCGAGTGGACCACCGCCTTTGAGGTCCTCCAGGCGACTTATCCAGCTCTCGAAAAATTCGCGGGCACACTGCACCAGTCCCCGGCGGTGCTGCGGGACGCCCTGGAGCTGGAAAAAACGCTCAGCCTGCAAATAGAACGCCTCGGCCACTATTCCTCGCTGCGCGCCGCCGAAGACAGTTCCAATCCCGAATCCCTGGCCCGCGAAGGTCAGTTCGACAACCTGATGACCCGCATCGGGGAATCCACCGCTTTCCTCAACCCGGAAATCCAGTCGATTAGCGACGCCGATTTCGACCGGTTCCTGGCCGCGCCCGAACTGGCCGAATGGCAGATCCCGCTTCTGCGGCTTCGTCGCCTGAAAGCGCACACGCTCTCCACGGCTGAGGAACGTCTCCTCGCCCTTGGCAACAGCGCGTTGCGCGGTCATCAGGAGACCTTCTCCCAGCTCACCAATGTCGACATGGAGTTTGGCGAACTCTCCGACGAACAGCACGTAAAGCGGACTCTCTCCCAGTCCTCCTATTCTTCCTTTCTGGTCAAACGTGATCCCGCCCTTCGCAAACAGGCTTTCCATCAGTTTTACGCCGAGTTCAGCGCCCACAAGTTTACCCTCGCGTCCACGCTGGCTTCCTCGATCCGGGCCGATGTTTTTAATGCTCGCGCACGCCGTTATCCGAGCGCCCGCGAAGCGGCCTTGTTCTACGACGACGTGCCCGTTTCCGTTTACGACAATCTCATTTCGACGGTCCACAAAAACCTCCCCGCACTCTTCCGTTATTATGGATTGCGCAAACGGGTGCTGAAACTCGACGAGCTGCACCAGTACGACACCTACGTCCCGATAGTGCAGAAGGTGGACACACGCGTCAGCTTCGATGAAGCCATCGACCACGTACTCGCCTCGCTCAAACCGCTCGGGAACGAATATTGCGAGACTCTCGCCACTGGGCTGCGCACGGGCCGCTGGTGCGACCGCTACGAGAGCAAAGGAAAACGGTCCGGCGCGTTCTCCTCGGGCAGCTACGGCGCACCGCCCTACATCCTGATGAACTATAAAGACGACGTCTTTTCGGATGTTTACACCCTTGCCCACGAAGCCGGCCATTCGATGCACACCTGGTACACCCAGAAGACCCAGCCATTCCAGACGTCGAATTACCCGATTTTTCTGGCCGAGGTCGCCAGCACTTTTAACGAGGAACTGCTGACCCATCATCTGCTCGAGAACACCACCGACCCGATGATGCGCGCCTATCTGATCAACCGTCAGATCGACGATATCCGGGGCACGGTGTACCGGCAGACGATGTTCGCGGAGTTTGAAAAACTCTCGCACGAGGCTGAAGAAAACGGCGAGGCGCTCACGCTCGACAGCTTCCGCGAAATCTATCACGGCCTGCTCGAAGATTATTTCGGTCCGGACTTCGTCCTGGACGAGGAGCTCGATCTGGAGTGCTTGCGGATCCCCCACTTCTACAACGCTTTCTACGTGTACAAATACTCCACGGGCATCAGCGCCGCCGTCACCCTTTCCCAGCAAGTGCTGCACGAAGGCGCGCCGGCCGTGGAACGTTATCTGGGTTTTCTCAAGAGCGGCGGCTCGGAGTTTCCGCTCCCTACCCTGAAGAAGGCCGGGGTGGATATGGCCAGTCCCGCCCCCATCCAACGGACGCTCGAGCTGTTTGCCCAGCGCGTCCAAGAACTCGAGTCCCTTCTGTCCTGAATCATGGTGGAAAACCTCGCTATCGAACATCAGAAGACGCTCACCGCCTGCCAGGGTTATCTGGAATTGGGCATGCCCGGGGAAGCACTCCGGGAGCTCAAGGATTTGCCCAAGGACATTGCCGAAATGCCGGCGGTGGTCGAAATGCAGGCCGTTATTCTCATCCGCGCGGAACGCTGGAAACCGGCGCAGGTTGCCGCGCGCAAACTGTGCAAACTCCGCCCCGACCAACCCTCCGGGTTTATCCATCTGGCGTTCTGCCAGCATGAACTCGGTGAAACGGAGGCCGCTCGCCAGACCCTGCTCAGCGGCCCCAAGGCTCTGGAGAATGAAGGCACGTACTTCTACAACCTCGCCTGTTACGACGCGGTTCTGGGTGACCTGGAAGCCGCCCGCCGACACCTTGCCCGCAGCATCCGCCTCGATAAACGCTTCCGCGAATTCGCCCGAAGCGACAACGATCTCGCCGCGCTTCATCCCGAGCTCCGATGAACCGCGGTGATTCCCTGCGTTTACGCGGCGCGCCTGTGCCCGCGTGTTTTCCGGCCTCGGGACCTGTCGATCTCCTCATTTATGGTGAAGCGCCGGGCCCTCGCGGGGCCGACCAAAGCGGCATCCCGTTCTGGGGCGATGGCGCCGGGATCCCGCTCTACCGGGCACTGGTCCGTGCCACCCGCGCCCAGGTGCCCGAGACCGCCTGGGAACCGTGGGACGGCGCCCGTCTGCGCGATTCCGCCATCTGGCCCGTGCTGGTTGGCGTCGCGCTGAGCAACGCATTCGCAGCCTGCCCCACCGATGACGGCCACAAGTTTCGCACCCCTAAAAAGGGCGAGCTCAATTCGGCTCAGAACCTGACCAGGCTCGAAGCGGAACTCGACACCGCAGCGGCCCGGGGCACCAACCGCGTCATCACACTCGGTCGTTGTGCCGCTCTGACCCTTGGGCCTCTGGTAGAAAAACGCGGCTGGCTCCTCGTCCCGTTTCCGCATCCGAGCAGCCAGGGACTACTCATGAGCGCCCCCGGCAAAGGTCGCGGCCTCAAACTCGCCGACCTGCGGGCGGCCTGGGAAGACCGTTTGGTAGCCGCCCTGGCCTAAACTCTCGGAGTTCCGCCACGACCGGTTCCCGGCCAACGGTTTCGCTCCGGTTAGCCCGGGCCGGTTTACGGCTCCGGCCGGCCTTCGAGTTTATAGATGGAACCCGGCTCAGCGTTGCCTCGCAACCTCAGCGGTGGAATGACGGTGACCTGATACTATTCATCGGGCCGTTGTCGGGTCGTATCGCGTAGAAGCACATGCGAGGGTGTTTCAGGCAACTCCGCGCCGCCCAGCTCCTTGATCCCTTCGAGTCGTGACACCGTATTCACCGTGTCGCCAATGACCGTTTACTCCATTCGCTGCGAACTACCGAGCGTCCCGGCTTCCCCAGCCCATCGCGCTCCTGTCCGGGCGGGGCGCACCAGCCTGCGGCCTACAGAGTCACCTCGGGCTGTTCCACCCGACGAGTGGACGGAGGCCGTAATCGCCGCAGGAGCTTGAGCAGCTCGACCACAAGCAGCGGCAAGAGAGAGCCAACGGCTATCAACGCCCAGTCGGCCGGGGCCGGGGCCACCGTTGAAAGGACACGCTGGAGCAGGGGCGAATACACCGCCGCCATCTGGAGCCCGACACAGATCCCCATCGCCAGCCACAACCAGCCGTTGCTGAATAGCCTGCGGCCAAACGCGGACTGAGTCTGGGAACGGACACTAAAGGCGTGAACGGTCTGCGAAAGCGCCAGCGTCATAAATACCAGCGTGCTGACCCGGCGCTGCCCCTCCTCCGTCATGCCGTACCAATGAAGCCCGACGCCAAACACGACGAGCGCACTCGCGGCCAAGAGGAACCCTTGCCAGACAATAACGCCGACAAACCTCGGGGTCAGTAACGCCTCCTTGGGATCCCTCGGGGGTTGCTGCATGATCCCGGGCGCTGACGGTTCCAGCGCCAACGCCAGAGCGGGAAAGATGTCCGTGATGATGTTCATCCAGAGGATTTGTAGGGCGCCGATCGGTAAGGGCCAGCCGATCAGTAGCGCCAGAAACACGGTGAGGATTTCCGACAGGTTACACGAAAAGAGGAAATGGATAAAAACGAGGATGTTTGCGCAAATGGTGCGGCCCTGTTCCACCGCACTGACAATCGTGGAGAGGTTGTCGTCGGTGATGACCATGTCGGCCGTCTCCTTGGCCACCTCCGTTCCCTTGCCCCCCATGGCCACACCGATATCGGCCGCCTTGAGCGCCGGGGCATCGTTGACGCCGTCCCCGGTCATGGCCACGATCTGCCCCTGTGCCTGTAACGTCTCCACGATGCGCAGTTTGTGACCGGGCGAGACCCTCGCAAACACGGCCGCATTCCGCACCATCCGCCGAAAGCTCGCGGCATCCATGTCGGCCATTTCACGCCCGTGAACAATCCCCAGGGGACGCCCTTCGCGGTCCCGGTCCATTCCAAGCTGCCTGGCGATTTCAGCCGCCGTAGGCTTTTGATCGCCGGTAATCATCACGACCCGGATTCCGGCCGCACGACAGGTGAGAACCGCCTCTCTGGCTTCCGCCCGGATTGGGTCGCTCATGCCGACGAGGCCCACAAAGACCAGGTCGCGGGTCAGATCCTTGTGGGAATATCCCGGCTGCAATACGCGATAGGCCAGGGCAAGCACACGCATCCCGGCGCCGGCCAGCCGTGTGTTGGCGTCCTCCCATCGGGCGCGTTCAAACGGAGTCAGGCGCGTAATGACCCCGGCCTGAATCTGGAGCCGGCTAGCTTCCAGGACCGTCCCCGGAGCCCCTTTGACAAATGCCAGAAGCGCCTCCTGAGGCATCCGGTGCACGGTGACCATCCGTTTGGTGGCACTTTCAAAAGGTAATTCCTCGAGCCGCGGATATGTCACGCAGAGCGCCGTATGGAGCAGCCCGGCTCTTTCGGCCACCGCGATCAGGGCTGTCTCGGTAGGATCGCCAAGAAGTACGGTCCCCTCGCCACTGGTTTCGGCTCGCGCGTCATTACAAAGAGCCCCGATCCGTAACGCCAATCCGAGATGGGTGTCGGTGAGCGGGTTGAGCGGCTGGCCCTCCTCCACAAAACACGTTTCGGAAGGAGTCTCCGGGCCGCCGACCTCGATGCGCCGACCGCCCAGATCAAAGGCGCACACAGTCATTTCATTGCGGGTGAGCGTCCCGGTTTTGTCGGTACAAATGACCGTGGTCGCCCCCAGCGTCTCGACGGCGTGCAGACGTCGGACAATTGCGCCGCGCCGCGCCATCCGCTGGGTGCCGATGGCCAGCGTCATGGTGGCCACCGCCGGCAGGCCTTCGGGAACCGCCGCAATGGCCAAAGAAAGGCCCACTTTGAGAAGGTACCAGAAACTGTGGCCGGTCCGCAGCCAGCCCACCCACACCACAATCGCGCACAGCCCCAGCACAAGCGCCACGAGCATGCGGCCGAGCTGTCCTAGTTTCTCCTCCATGGGCGTAGCCCGATCCGCCGCCTCGTTTACCAGAACCCCGATCCGGCCCACCTCAGTACGAGCGCCCGTGGCCGTCACCAGCAGACGCCCCCGGCCGTCGAGGATGGTTGTGCCCAGATAAGCCATGTTCTCGCGCTCACCGAGTACGAGCTCCACGTCGTCCAGGGGCTCTTCGAGTTTGTGGGCGGCCTGCGACTCTCCGGTCAACGCCGCCTCTTCAATCTGCAAACGCACACTTTCTACGATCCGGCCATCCGCAGGCACCCGGGCCCCGGCGACCAGCA
This sequence comes from Akkermansia muciniphila, assembly GCA_945883955.1. Lineage (GTDB taxonomy): Bacteria > Verrucomicrobiota > Verrucomicrobiia > Chthoniobacterales > Chthoniobacteraceae > Chth-196. Next base: position 8,024 of record CAMCYN010000046.1, on the reverse strand, counting down.
CCACCAGATCGCCCGGCACAAGCTGGCTTGCCGGTATCTCCCGATCCAGGCCCTCGCGAATGACACGGGCCACGGGGACATTTTGTTTTTGAAGAGCGGACAGCGCCCGGTTGGCCTGCCATTCGGTCAGGAAACCAATCAGCGCGTTCAGAAGTAGCACGACGAGGATGGAAACCGCCTCGACGTGTTCACCCATGACAAAGGCCAAGGCCGCAGCCACGGCCAGCAAGCCCACAAGGAGGCTCTTAAACTGTGCGGCTACCAGCGCGAACAGCGACGGCCCTTCCGCCTGAACAATGGCGTTGGGCCCGGCCACAGCGAGCCGCCGGGCGGCTTCCGCCTGGGTGAGGCCACGGATCGGATCGGTGTGCAGCCAGGAAGCGACCTCAGCCGAGTCGAGGGTGTGCCAGGGCTCGTGTGAGAATCGGTCAAAATCCGGCTCCGCAACGGGAGTCGAAGTGGAAGAACCGGAAAGGATCGGGCGATACACAAAAACGAAGGGAGACGAAATTGGGCCCCGGGATCCGTGGGGGGAAAGCCCGGTAGCAGATGAGCCATCGGAAGTCCCTGCGCTTGGGTGAACCCCAATTTCACCGGACTTCCAAACGGTCCCCGCCCCGGCCTCGCCCGTCGCCGCGCCCCCGCGCGTCCGCACCACCATCCTCAAACGGCCTGCATTTCTAAATCGCAGCAGGTCGCCGGAAGACTCCTATCGCCATTCGTGTTTGGGATATTTGCGCTGCAATTCCTGTTTGAGACGCGGGTAACTTTCCTTCCAGAAATTCGACAGGTTTTGCGTCACCTGAATCGGTCTCTGATTAGGCGCCAGCACCTGGATCACTAGCGGAATCCGGCCGCCGGCAATCCGCACCTCCCCTTCCACCCCATATAAATCCTGGATCCGCACCGCGATGGTGGGCGAGGCCTTGCCCGCGTAACCGATCTTGAACTTGCGGCCATTGGGCATCTCGACACGTTCGGGCGCATACTGATCGACCAGCGCCGATTGCGCCTGCGACAGCCAGCTTTTCACCACCCCCCACACCGCCCTCTCCTTGATCTCCTTGTAACTAACCGCCCCGTGGCACACCTGCTCCACGAGCATCCGCCGGTCGGGATCGGTGATAGGCGGCAACTCCCATTCGGGAAACCATTCCGAGACCAGGTTCACGCGCACAATCCACTGGTCGACGGCATCGTCCCAGGACTTCAGCACACAACGGCCCGCATCCACTTCGTCGGCGAGCAGCACCGCCGCGGCGTCCAGAGGCACGACATCGGTTTCTTTGGAACGCAGATTCAAATCGCGGAATCGCACGATCCGGCGGGCGATCACGCGACGTTGCACGGCGTCAAAAGCCACGTCGGTGCGCTCGACAAAACTGGCCGGGAAAAACTCACGCAACCACTCCTCCTTAATCGCCGTGGCGAGGGTCAGCAGAACCTGTTTTTCAGCGTTTTTGCCCTCCACTTCCCGCACCTCGCAAGCCACCAGAAGAGGCGATTTTTGAACAGCACTCTCCCGGGCCAGCACCCCCCGGCGACCATGGACGAGCTGGCAGCGCAAGGTGCCTTCATCCATCCGCAGGGCGACCTGGTCGGGGAACCCGGCGAGCACACAGCGCTGGATGGATTCGGCGGACGACTCAGACGGATCCGTGTTTAAGCCTTCATCACGTGCGATCTGCAAAAACTGTTTGGCCAGCGCCGCCGCCTCGCGGGCCGCCCCGCCGTGAATGCCTAGCGGCCTGCAACGTTCCACGTGGAACTGTGCCTGTTCGGCATACCGCTGGGCACGCAAGAGCAACAACAGGTCCGATTCGCCTTCTTCCCCCAGTAGATCCTCGCGGTCCTGCTCCATCTGCCGGCCTTCGGCTCGGCGCAACACTGAGCGGCCCTGGGTGAGCGCCGCGACCTGCGCAATCGCAGGCACACAACGGTGTTCGTGAGCGGCCAGCAACATTCGCGCATACCGGGGGTGTGCCGGGAAAGCCAGCATCCGGCGGCCCAGCGGGGTCAGCGCTCCGGCAGGGTCCAACGCCCCGAGATCGGTGAGCAAAAGAAGCGCACGTTCCAGCGAACGGGCTTCAGGCGACTCCAACCACCGGAACCGCGCGACGTCGTCCACGCCACTGGCTTTTAACGTTAAAACAACTTCGGCCAAATCCAGCCGCTTGACCTCCGGCAAAGTCTGCGCGGCCCGGTCCTGATGTTCGCGTTCCGTCCACAAACGCAGACAGACACCCGGCGCGGTTCGCCCGGCGCGACCCGCCCGCTGGTCGGCCGAGGCGCGGCTAATCCGTTCGATGAGGAGTGTGTTGATTCCACGGTACGGATCAAACCGCGCGATCCGGGCCGAGCCGGCGTCGATGACCAGGCGCACCCCGTCAATGGTGAGGGAGGTTTCGGCGACGTTTGTGGAGACGATAATTTTGCGCCTGTCGTACCGGGCTACAGCGGCATCCTGTTCTCCAGCAGTGAGTTCTCCATGGAGTGGAAGCAGCACACAACCGCGCCCGGCCCGTGTCTCACGCAAGGCCTGCAGCGTGCGCTGAATCTCGTAACTGCCCGACAAAAACACGAGCACGTCACCTTCGGTTTGAGGCGCGATATTCTCAAATTCAGCCGCTACCAGATCCCACACCGGCGCGTCACCCGCACTTCGGCCGAGATACCGGACATCGACCGGAAAGGTGCGACCGCGCGAGGTGAGCACTTCGCACGGAGCCAGGTAGGTTTGCAGCGAGGCGGAATCGAGCGTGGCTGACATCACAATGAGCTTCAGGTCGGGCCGGAGTTGTTCCTGCAAATCCAGGGCGCGGGCCAGCGTGATGTCGCCGTACAAATGGCGCTCGTGAAATTCGTCAAAACAGATCGCAGCAACCCCGCTCAGCGACGGGTCGGCCAGCATTTGGCGCAACAGGATCCCCTCGGTGACATAACGGATCCGGGTGTTTTTGGACGTCACCCGGTCGAGCCGGATCTGGTAACCGACTTCGCCACCAAGTTGGCCGCCGCGTTCCTGGGCGACTCGGGCGGCGAGCATCCGGGCGGGAAGGCGCCGGGGTTGAAGCACAACAATCTCGCCATTCTCCGCAAACCCATGATCCAGGAGGATTTGGGGTACCTGCGTGGATTTGCCTGAGCCGGTCGGCGCTTCCAGAACCACGCGGGAATACGTGGCGAGGGTTTTTACAAGGGCGGCTTCGAGTTCGAAGATGGGGAGGTCGCGGCGGTTCACAGGGGTGGGGAAAAAAGAGCGGACGCTTCGGGCGGGAAAGATAACTGGATCGGGCGGGAAGAGACGAAAAAAGGCTGAGGCCCGAGTGGACCCAGCCTTTTTTAACCTCACTGCGGGCCCGGAGAGGCCCTTAGCGGGGGCTCAGAGGGTTTATGCGCCCACTGCCACCGAGCGGAGGTATTCAGCCGCCGTTTCGGGCCATACGGAGTTCACCGAGGACCCAGTCGCCATTTCGAAAGCTCCGGTCGGGTAAAGCCGGGGCACAATTTCAATGTGCCAACGGAAATCGCGCTCCAGCGAACCCCACTGGTCGGAGCGAGCCGTGCGGGTCGGGGCCGTGGTGAGCATGAGGTGATAAGGGGGATGATCGAGCGCACCATTGAGCTTGGCCAGCGCCACGCGCAGGGCGTCGGCAAGTTGCGCAACTTCCTCGGGATGAATCTTATGAAAATCCGCGCATTGCCGTTTTGGATACACCGCCATTTCAAACGGGGACCGGGACGCGTAAGGGCAAAAGACCATAAACCCGTGATTTTCGTACACGATCCGCACCCCGGACCGGACCTCTTCACTGAGGATGTCCTGGAAGATGGCGCGTTTCTTATATTCGTAGAAATTGCGGGCGGCTTCGAGTTTGCGTTTGAGCCGGGAGGGAATCACGGCCATCGCAATCAGCTGGCTGAGCGAATGCGCCACAAGCGCTCCAGCGGGCCGGCCCACGGCCTTGACCACCGTGAAGGCGCGCATCCGGCCATCGTTGTGCAAATCGTCGATTCGGGCTTTCCAGGCGCCGATGACTTCTTCGATCTGTTTTAATTCCAGCGTTTCAAAAGCGCGATGATCGGGCGTCTCCACAATGATCTCATGCGCGCCGACCCCCTGCATCCGGTCATAGAACCCTTCGGATTGCCGGGTCGGATCGCCTGCGATCTGGAGTACGGGAGCGCGGTTGGGAACCACTCGCACGCGCCAGGCGTTGTCGCGTCTGGTTTCGTGCAGGGAATGGGGCACGTATTTTTCGCGACCGAGCAGAAAGGGATTCGAAGCGGCAGAGCTTTGGGCTTCCTGAAAAACCGAGCCGGCGGTGGGATGGTGCGCGCGGGCCTCGGAAAAGAGGGTCCACTCATCGGTCAACGGATCCAGACGCATCTCGTTAGTGTGCATGGCGGGGAGAATACAGGGTTTGAGTGAGAGGAGGCAAAGCTGCAGAGAAAGATCAGCGTTAAGCTGAGAGGGAAAAAGGGGGCTACTCCCCCATCACGGTGACCACGACGGAGCGGCGATGCGCGGCGCGCCGGTGTTCGAACAGGAATATCCCCTGCCAGGAACCGAGCTGCATGCGACCCAGCGCGATTGGAATCACTTCACTGGTGCGGGTAAGCACCATGCGCAAATGGGACGGCATGTCATCGGGCCCTTCGTCGGTGTGTACAAAATAATCGGCGTCCTCTGGGGCGAGCCGTTCGAAGAAGGCGTGCAGATCGGTGCGCGCAGAGGGATCGGCGTTTTCGTAGATGACCAGGCTGGCGCTGGTGTGCTGCACGAACACGGTCACCGTGCCTGTCTGGACACCACTTTGGCGCACGAGTGTGGCGACTTCGCCCGTGATCTCGTAGGTGCCTTTGCCGGCGGTCTGGACGGTAAAAGAGGCGGTTTTTGCGTGCATGCGTGGCTCTTGCCGGTTCGGGAAGACTTTGGCAACTGCATGTTTCCCTTGAACCGATCCCACAGCTTGCTAAGAGCCGTAGTCTTATGGGTCGTCAATGGCTTCTCGCTAAGCGCGAGATCAACGCAAAAAGAAAGTCCGCCTCCACCGGTAAGGTGGTCAAAGAAATCTCCGTAGCCGCTAAAATGGGCGGTGCTGATCCGGACGGAAACGCCCGGCTCTTCGCCGCAATCGAAAAGGCCCGGCGAGAATCCGTTTCCCGGGACGTGATCGAACGCGCCATTAAAAAGGGCGCCGGGATCGGCGAAGAGAAACTGGTGATGGAGGAAATCGCCTTCGAAGGTTACGCGCCGCACAAGGTGCCGGTCATCGTCGAGGTGCTTACCGACAACAATAACCGCACCGCGCCCGAACTGCGGGTTCTTTTCAAAAAGGGCCAGCTTGGGGCGCCGGGCAGCAACAAGTTCCTGTTCGATTACGTGGGCATCGTCGAGGCGCACCACGCCGCCGACGGAGTCGATCCGGAGGAAGCAGCCATCGAAGCGGGCGCGCAGAACTTCGAACCCCTGTCCCACGAACAGAACGACGACATTCCCGCCGACCGCACAGGCGTGCGGTTTATCACCGAACGCGCCGATTTACATTCGGCCTCCAAATGGCTCGGAGCCCACGGCTGGACGATTGTGACGGCGGAACTCGGGTACCTCCCGAAAAACTGCCCCACCCTCTCCGCCGAACAGATGGCCGAAGTCGGCGAGTTCCTGCAGTCGCTCGATGACCACGATGACGTACACCGGGTCTGGGCGGCCGTGAAGTAACCCCGCGAACACGACACGCGTCTTTTCAGAAGACTCCAGGTCCACCACCTGGAGTCTTTTTTTGTCCGCCACAGACAAGCCGCCAAAGCGCCCCTCTTGGCGGAATGCCACACCCTGCTACAATGACTTTCACCACCCATGTTCACTGATCCCAAGCATTACGATGTACTCGTCCTCGGGGCCGGCCACGCCGGAATCGAAGCCGCCCTGGCCGCCGCGAGGCTCGGCGCCCAAACCCTGCTGCTCACCCAGAATCTGGACTCCATCGGGCAGATGTCCTGTAACCCGGCCATAGGCGGCCAGGCCAAGGGACAGATCGTACGCGAGATCGACGCCCTGGGCGGATTCATGGGGCTCAACACCGACGCCACGGGCATCCAGTTCCGGATGCTCAACGCCAACAAAGGCCCGAGTGTGCGCTCCCCGCGTGCGCAGTGCGACAAGAAGGCCTATCAGTTCCGGGCCAAGGTGACGCTCGAAGACACCGAAAACCTGTGTGTGCGGCAGGGCAACGCCGTCCGGATTTTGCGGGATGAGAACGGCGCATGCGGGATCGAGACCAATCTGGGGATGCGTATTTTGAGCCGGTCGGTGGTGGTGACCACCGGCACCTTTATGCGCGGACTGCTTCATGTGGGCCTGCAAAATATCGCCGGCGGCAGACTCGGAGACGGGTTCTCCACGCTAAGCGACAGCCTGCTGGAGCTGGGTTTTGAAGTGGGCCGTTTCAAGACGGGGACCCCCTGCCGGCTCAACGGCCGGACTATCGATTTCTCCAAGTGTGAGCTCCAGCCCGGCGACACGGTGCCACAGCCTTTCAGCCATGTGCCGGAACGGATCGAGAAGAAACCCGACGACATCTTCACCCTGAACCGGTGGGAAAAGGGAGTGTTCCACGTGGAACAACTCCCCTGCTGGAGCACCTACACCAACCCCGAAACGCACTCCATTATCCGGGACAACCTGCACCTCTCCCCCTTGTACGCAGGCCGGATCGAAGGGGTCGGCCCCCGGTATTGCCCCTCCATCGAGGACAAGGTTGTGAAGTTTGCGGACAAGGATCGCCACCAGCTTTACCTCGAACCCGAAGGGCGCCACAGCCGGGAATTCTACGTCAACGGCATCTCCACCTCCCTGCCGCTGGAGGTTCAATACGCCTTTCTGGCGACGGTTCCGGGCCTCGAAAAAGCCGAGATCCTGCGTCCCGGATACGCCGTCGAATACGATTATTGCCCCCCCACCCAGCTCCAGCTCACGCTCGAAACCCGGCGTGTTCCCGGCCTTTATTTCGCGGGTCAAATCAACGGAACCTCCGGTTACGAAGAAGCCGCCGGACAGGGTTTGCTCGCCGGCGCCAATGCCGCGCTGAAGGTTTTGGGGCGGTCGCCCCTGGTCCTGACACGGGCAGACGCCTACCTCGGTGTCCTTATGGACGACCTCACGAGCCGGGGCACCGAGGAACCTTACCGGATGTTTACGAGCCGGGCCGAGCACCGGCTTCTGCTCCGAAACGATAACGCCGACCTGCGTCTGACCCCGATCGCGCATTCGCTAGGCCTAGTCGATTCGACCCGCATGAACCGCGTTCTCGAACGCCAAAACTCCATCGCGGCCCTCAAAGCTCACGCCGAAACGACGCGTTTTGGAGAGCTACGGTTGGCCCAATGGATGCGCCGACCCGAGAACGAATGGTCGAGTTTGCCTGCGGAAATCCGGGAGGTTTTCCCGGCCCAGACGTGGGAGGCGGTCGAAGTGGAGCTGCGGTATGAAGGCTACATCACGCGCCAACACGCGGCGGTGGCGAAGCTGCGTACGCAGGAAGACAAGCGGCTGCCGGAGGATCTCGATTACAACCGGGTGCGCAGCCTGCGGGCCGAAGCGCGCCAGAAGCTGGCCAAAATCCGGCCGGCCACCCTCGGCCAGGCCGGACGTATCAGCGGGATCACACCGTCGGAAATTGCGATGCTGGCGCTGCTCATCGAGAAGCCGCGCTCGACGTGGCATCTCGACGCCTGAGCCCGGCTGGAACTTCCCACGGGTTCTGGGGGGCGGGGGGGCGGAGGTTTCTGGGGATTCTGGGAGGGCTCCCCGGGGAGGCGTTCCACGTGGAACTTTTCGACAGACAACGCCCCCTCCGGAGGTCGCGGCGGCCGCTTTTGGCGTTCCATAGGCCAAAAATCACCCCGGCGTCCGCTATAGAGACCCTCGGAGACGGGGTTAGGGGCCTTCACGGGGCTATACGGCGTTTTTAGGCCTGAAAACCCTCCCTTTGTCGCGAACGAATGCCGCCGGAACCACT
>CAMCYN010000045.1 GCA_945883955.1 Akkermansia muciniphila | reverse complement strand
CGCCACGGGTTGCGCCCTCGCGTGCGCCACCGAACGCCAAACCGGCACAGCAGGAAGACTCGCCGTACTATGCGAGTGATCCCATGCCGGACTACGACAACGTGTTCACGGATTAAGGTCGGAACAAAGACCGGGCTGATCTTTTTTCCCCGCCAAACGCTGAGGATTTCCCCAGCGAGGCGGTGGCATTGCCCGAATAGGACTCAAAAAGGCCCGGGGTCCGTCCGTTCGCGCCCAGCCGTGTAGTTCACGCAACGCAGTCAGGCGCAAAAGCAGAACGCCTGTAGCGATGGTGCCGTTTTCCGGTAGACGAACGCCGCAAAAGGGGTCAAAAAGCAATTCTCCCTTAACCCACAATGCTGATTCGGCCCCTCCCTCCATACGTACGCAAAAAGGAAATTCCTGCTATGGATCGCCATCAACGCCGCGTGCCAGTGTGGTAATGCCGAGGCTCAGAAGAAAGAGAATGGAGGCTTTCATGTCAGTGGATGGGATGGAAAATCGCTGAACGACGTTTCTTCCATCCTACCAAACACTACAAACGGGTATGGTGACGATCCGCCAAACTTTGTTAAAATGCTGCCACGTTCCTGCCTACCTCAATCCTCCGGCTCCTTCTGGATGACCTTCGTACCCGGTGGCAAAGGGTCTTTGTTGATCGACACGCCGGTGGAGGTTTTATCGGCACCGGGATCAAGCGCCATCTCGACAGCGGCGGAGTTGATGACGTTCGAAAACACTTCGGCCAAGGCGGCAGGATCTTTGGAAAGGACGGCACCGAGGAATCGCTCGGCTTCGGCTTCTGTCTGCATGAAGGCATCGTCGAGTTGGAGCTTCACCTGGGTCTGAGGTGAAGGCTTGATGCCTTTCATCTGCATGGCGAACTGCGTCGCCTCCCAAAGAACTTTGAACTGCTTCGGGTTCTGCGCCATCATCTGCATGATCTCGGCGGTCTTCGCGCCGATTTCGGCATCCTGCTTCAGGGACTCCATCAACGTGCTACCGGGATGCTGCGCACGATACTCTCCCACCAAGGCATGTGCCTGACGACCTTTGTCGAGATCTCCACCAAACATGAGATTAAAGGCCTCTTCGTCGCTGATCTCCGGCCCCTTGGGTTTGGCTTCGGGCTTGGCCGGACTGTTTTTTACCACGCTTGGCGGACTAGCCGGAGTTGGTTTGGCTTCGGGGTGATGAATCACGAACGGCAGTGAAACAGCGGCGAGAGTGCCGGTGAGGAGGAGGGCTTTGGTGGTGGCGGTCATGGTGATGAGCGTGGTGGTGACGGATGCGGCGGGGATCGCGGATGAGGTGCCGATGCCAGTGAGGGACAGTTTTCCCAAAGAAGCCTGCACCGCGACTGGCATGGCCTGAGCGCTTTGAGCCGCAAACAAGGCCGCGAGACCTGCTCCCGCGATCACGCCCCGCGAGCGCAAGGCCTCCCGCATGGCCGAGATGCCACGCTCGATGGCCCGCGAGACCGTGGCTTGGTTCCTGCCGAGATGTCGCGCGACTTCCGCCTGCGTGCGGCCTTCGAGGAAGTAGAGCACGAGCACCTCACGCACCTCATTCGGCAGTTCGTTGAGCGCGGCATCGACATGCCGCTCAATGTCCGGCCACGTTGCCTCGCGATCCGTGTGCCACATCTCCGCCATGGCCTCCTCGACACGTTTGCGCGTGCTCTCGCGACGCACGGCATCGCAGGCCCGATTCCAAGCCACACGATGCAGCCACGCAGCGACGGATTGCGTGATGCCGCCTGCTTTTCGCGCCAGCTCCAGAAAAGTCTCCTGCGCCACATCCTGCGCCGCCGCCGCATCGCGAGTCACCCGCAACGCCGTGGCATGAACCATCGCCCCATGCACCTGCACCAGCTCACGAAACGAGTGAGCATCGCCCGTGGAGGCGTAGCGCTGGAGGTGCTGGAGATCGGATGGCATCGCTTTTCATGAAGGTCGCACGAGGAGCTGGATTTATGCGCATGAGGGCGAAAAAAGTGGCTTCGGCTTGAGCCGAATCATCCAGGAATTGCGGCTGAAGCCGCAGCCACTTTGTCAGCGCCACACTTCATCCTTCGCAGGATCACCGGGCACGTCGAGGAGTTGGACTTTGTTGATGCTGACGAAGCGGGTGTGGTCGGTGAACTGGCGGACGACGCGTTTTTGCTCGTCGAGCTCGAAGAACTGGGCGGTGGTGGCGAGGTAGCCGTGGCCGAGCCAGTTGATGACGAGGGTGTGGCCGTCGGGTAGGCGCTGGAAGCCGCTGATGAGGCGTAGCGGGTTGTTCGGCACTTCCTGCGTGCCGAGCTTCCACACGGTTTGGCCTTCACGGTCGAGTTCGAGCAAGGCCTCGCCTTCGCCGCAGGCGATGAGGAGGTGGCCGTTGGAAAGCTCGCGGACTTCGTGAGGGTCGCCGGGAGTTTTGATCGAGCGGAGAAGTTTGCCCTCGGCGCTGAGTTCGAGGATGGCGCGGTCGCCTTTCGCACTGATGAGATAGCGACCATCCTTGGTGCGGCGGCAGCCGCGCATCTGATCGTGCGTGTTTTTCGTGTTCACCGGCACGGAGATCTCGCGGACGATTTGGCCATCGCGACCGACTTCGATGAGTCGCTTCGTGCCGCACTCGACGACCATCACATTTCCATCCGGCAAAGGCTGGCAGCCGTGGACCTCGGTCTTGTCCGGGCTGGTGTATTCCCAGACGACCTTCTTTGCCATGGTCACTTCACGGGCTCCGCGCAGATGGCTGAAGAGGACGTTGCCATTCGCGAGCATCCACACGTCCTGCGGTTTCTCGGCGGGATGCTCCCACTCGACGCGGCCATCGGCGGCGATGATGGCGACTTTGTTGCCACCGTAGTCGCTGACGAGCATGCGACGGCCAAACGGCGTGACATGCGGCGCAGCGACGGGTGCGGGATCGCTGAGAAGGTTGCGGTTGTTGCGCTGCAGCGGCGGCTCGGGGCTTTCCCAGCCTCGGGGGGCGCCGGAGTGCACCACATGCTGGCCCGTGATGTCGTCGATGCGCAGGTTGTCCATGACGAAGCCGTTTCGCGAGCAACGCCAGCAATGGATGGCACCGCCGCCGCTCTTGATGACGTTGCCGATGACCTCGTAGCCATCGAGGTTGAAGTTCGGCTCGATGCTGGTGACGCCGGTCTCCATGTAGTTGTAGTTGCACTTCACGTTGCGCAGTTGGCCACGAAATGACGGATGGCCGAGCAGGTAGGCGGCGCCGTTCGGATTGATCGTGCGCGTGCGCTGGATCGTGATGTCCTCGGCATCAAAGGACTCGCCGGGACCAGTTTTGCCGCCGGGCAGGAACTTGCCGGTGTGCTCGCCGTAGCACATCACGGAGCGGTTCGTGTCCATCATGGTGATGCCTTCCACGAACACGCCGCGCACGCGGCCATGGACGAGCACGCAGGCGTTGATGTCCTTCACGAGGAAGCCGGGCTGCACGTTGTGCGTGGCATTCATGTCGATGGTGCCTTTGCCGGTGATGCGCACGTTTTCGATGGTTTCCGGCTGGCGTCCATGGCCGACACGGATGCCATACGCGACGGGTCCATCGTAGGTGCTAAACCACGTGCTGCCCTTGTTGTGCCCCGTCTTACTGCCAAAGCGGATCTGCACGCCATGTGCGAGCGTCTGCCAGTCGCCGGTGATCGCCACGCGCTGATGCGGGGTCTCGGCGAACTTGCTGGCGGACGGTGGTAGCTTGGCGGTGCCTTGTGGATTGTCAGCGCTCTCAAAAACGCCCCACGCAAAGGTGTCTGCACCGCCCTCGCTGTCTTCGGAGTCGATCCTGATGGTGAAGATGCACGGCTTGATCAGGTCAAAGCGGCCGCCCATCTCCAAATCGTCGAGCTTCTTGCCCGCGTCCTGATCGGTGGTGATCTCGGGCTCAACTTCGAGCTTCGTCGTGTCGTCCGCGAGCTTCAGCGTGGCCCCTTCGCTCAGCTCGATGTGGATCGATTTGTCCACGTAGAGGATGGAGCGATGCTTCGTGAGGCCGTGCTGATGCAAACCGGGCAGAAAGATCAATTTGTCGCCCGGTGCGGCGCGATCCATCACCGCTTGCGGGTTGTCGCCGGGTTTGATCGAATGCTCCGCAGCGTGAAGCAGCGGGACGAGGGCGAGGAGGAAGAGAAAACGCATGGTTGGCTGGGGTTGGTGATTAAAGTTGAGCCATCGGCTGCACCATCGGCCAGAGCTTGATCTCCTCAGCGACGAGATGTGCCGGCAGTTGGGCGGTTTGGACAAGGAGCTGGCCGAGATCGGCGGGCGAGATGCATCGCGCGAGCACGGCGGGATCACGCGGCTGGAGATGCGCAGCCTCGGTGAAGTCGGTTTGACCCATGAAGGCAAAACAGAGGTCACGCGCACGCCGTGAGGTCGCAGCTCTGTGAGCAGGCAGCGGGTAAACATGAGAAACCAGCCTTTGCCGCCGAATACACCCTCCAGCCCGGCCAAGCATGCGCACGCCGAGTTGGTCCTGCAAAAACGTCGCTACCGCATTCACGGTGCCATACTCAAATTGGAAGCCCTCCACATCCCGGTTCGCCTCCGCGAAGCCCGCCCTGTAGTCTTTCCGTTCATCCTCCGTCTGGCCTGCGACGATCTTCTTCTTGTTCGTGAGCGGGTCCCAAACACCGCGTCCGACGATGGCGAGATGCTTCCCATCGCACTTGATGAGTATCTCCTCGGGATGCTTGAAATCAAAATCGGTGCCGGGGAACAACACCTTGAGCTGCGGCTGAAATCCAACCCAGATCGCCTGTTCCGGCACGGGATTCGGCAACCCTTCCAGAATCTCCGGCTTAGCGCCGCTGACCTTGCCGATGTAGTCCGCCAAATCCGCCGCCGCGATCTTGGTGAACATCGTCGGCTCTGCTGGCAGGATGATCGGGGCAAGGCTTTTACCGTTTTCGACCAGGACCATGCCCGTTTGATCCTGGGCATGCACGACTGAAGGCACGGCGCAAAACGAAACGCTAACAATCAGGAGTATGGCGCGGAGAAGCATGGTGGACGCTGAAACGTCAGTCGGTTGGGGCTCTTGCGGCATTGATCAACGCTTGGTCGCCTCATTCTCGGAGCGCAGTTGCTCCAACGCCTTCAGCGCTGCTTCGTGCGCGGAAGCGCCGGGTGGCGGCAGTGTTTTCACGAGAGCGAAGGCTTTGAAAAACCGGCTCATCCTGCGCTGGGTCTGCTCTTGCAATCGGACGGCGATGATTTGCTCGTCGAGCACCTGACGTGGCGTGAAGCGGGCGGGTGCGCCGGGCTCTGGCTGATGCCAGTGATCGAGAGCGGACTGTGCGTCATCGCCCAGCATCGGGATAGCGGTATGAAGATGGACGAGGGCTTGGGCAAAGTGATCTGCGGCGGTGTTCAGCGCGGGCGCGAGGGCGTTCGCGCGTGAGATGTCATCCCGATGGGGCGAGTAGTCGTGGGTGCCGTGTGGTTTGGATGGCTCGGGATTGACTGGAGTCGCGGCCTGCAATGCCTCGACGGTGAGCGGGCATTTGAGTGAAGGCCCGGACCATGCGGGGCGCAGGCCGTGCCAGTAATAGACGTGGTCGGACTGGACCTGCTGGGCGGCCTCGATCTCCTTCCATGCGGCGAGCACATGCGATGCGGCGGCGGCTCCAAAGCGGCGAGCGGCCAAGGATTGCGCCCAGGCGTCGAGCTGGTTCGGCTCATTGTTCCGCGGATGAAACACGAGTTCGCGCAGCGCGACGGCATTGCCTTGAACATACTCCGCCATCGTGCCCCACTGATCGAAAAAGCCGTCCGCGCCGAGCGCCTGCCAGCGTCGCAGTTTGGCCGCGATGCCGAGAGGAAAGTCGTAGAGCTTGGTGATGCCGGGAGGCAGGTTTCTAGCCTTGATCTCATCAAACACGGTGTCATCGCCCCAGAGGAAAATATCGTAGCCGAGAAAGGTTTGACCATGCTTCCGAGTCTGTGCGCGGGATTGCATGAGATGGTCGGTTGTCTTGCGGTCGAAGGACCAGGCCTCGCCATCGGGTGGCAAAGTGAGGCCCGCGCCTGCGGGCAACGCGGCCTGCTGATCGAAGAAGTCAGATGCACCGCGAAACTTCCAGCCCCAGCCAATCGTGAACACTTGAAAATCGGGCCGGACTTTGCGCCCTTCCTCGGCCATCAAGGCGAGGAGGCGATTATATTGCGTGAGCTTGCTGACCCCGCGATGACGCGGGCAGGTGGCCGGATCGCAAAGTTCGCCATTCGCATCGAGCGTGAAGACGAGAAACATCGAGAGGCCGGGGAAGTCGGTGAGAAATTGCCGCACCATGCGCCGATACTCCCGCTCGACCTGCGGATGGGCGAGGCACAGCACTTTGCCCTGATAGGTGCCGGTATCCGAGAGGCACTCGGCGGGGAAGCGATCGAGGAACGCCGTCCGCGTTGCCTCCGGCACCCATGATGGGCCACCCTGGCAGGGAATCTCAGTCAGCCACATCGCTCCATCCAGTCCGTAGAGTTTGCACCAGTCGAGATACTGATGGAGTCGGGCGCGGTTCTGCTCAACGGCCTTCGCTTCGGCGGCCTTGGGGAACTCTGTGGAGGCCACATAGCTGAGTAGAGTCTTTTCCTTCATCCAGTCGTGCGTGAGGTGGGCGACATTGCCGCCGCAGCGCGCGAGGAACTCGAAATCGCTCTGCCGATAACCGCCGAAGCCACCTCGCACGCGAGGATGGAGCAGCCGCAGTCCCAGCGAAGGCGTGGCCCGCCGCAAGAGGTCGGAAGGCACGCCGCCATGTTCGGCGATCACGTCTTCGAGTTCAAAGACACCGTAAAGCACGGCGCGTGGATTCGCGCCATTGACCGCCACGCAGCCATCGATCATCACGATCTCGTAAGCATCGCCTGCCGAGTCCGAGGCCGTGATGCTGAGGCGACCTTCCTTCCGCCAGCGTGCCAGCAGCGGAGTGTCTGCCGTCGTGCCGAGGAGGATCGTGCCAGCGGCTGGTGCGGACTTTGAACCTGCTTCGGTGACGAGGCGAACCTCGGCTCCTTTTGCCTTCGACTTAAGAAACCCGAGCAAGTTCTCCGCCGCCGTGCGGATGGGCGGTGCAGGAGCCATTGCGCAAATTTGCGTGAGTTTCGCGGGTGGCGTGACCTCGGCGCTGCTTGAGGCTAGCGTGGCCAGCAGGGCGGTGAAGAGCGCGAGGATGGGTTTCATGATTCTGTTTCGGTTTGCGGTCTCCTGGAGTTTGCCCTGGCTTCGTCCCGTGATCCAGACCCGCGCCCCAGCCTTCATAAAGGCCTCCGCGATGCCCGCTCCATAGCCGCGCGAGCCGCCGGTGACGAGGACAGTGGAGGAGATCAGGTTTGTCATTTGGGCGGTGAGTTGAAATGGAGAACTGATTGAAGGTCACGAACTACGCGTTTGCAATGGCAAATCTTGTTTCGTATATCAAACACATGCCCAAGGCCCGAAAAACCGCCGCCAACCCTCTCAGCCGCTACAAGGTGCCCATCCTCGACCGCACCCTGGACCTTCTGGAGCTGCTTTCGCGGCATCCCGAGGGCCTGACGCTCACCGCGATGACCGAGGCGCTCAAAATGCCGAAGAACTCCGTTTTCCGCATCGCCACCACGCTCACGCTCCGCGGCTATGCCGAGCGCGATGAAGGCACGAAAGCCTACCGCGCCAGCCGCAAGCTCCTCAGCCTCGGTCATGCCGCCGTGGGTGGCGAGCGGCTCATCCAAGCCGCCGCGCCCATCCTCACCGCCTTGCGCGATGCCACCGGCGAGACAGCGCTGCTCGGGACCCTGGCCGGAAATCACGGCGTGGTGCTCGATCAGGTGCCGTCCTCACATCCGGTGAAAGTCGTCGTCGAGATCGGCCATGCCTTCACCCTACACACCGCCGCACCCGCGAAGGCCATGCTGGCCCACTGGAGCCCCGAGGCGCAAAAAGCCTTCGTGCAGCAGATGAAGTTCCCCAAACACACGCGTCACACCATCACCAGCGCCACCGCCTTCCTCACCGAACTGAAGCAAGCCCGCCAAACCGGCTATGCGCTCGATCGCGGCGAAGAGAGCGAAACCTTTGCCTGCGTCGCCGCACCTGTTTTTGATCATCGCAGCCATCCCGTCGCCTCCATCTGGATCAGCGGCCCCTCGGACCGCGTCACGCCCGGCAGTCTCGACAAGCTAGGCCAGAAGGTGAAGCAGTTCGCTGAGCAGCTTTCGCGACTGCTTGGGTATCAGGCGTGAAACGTGGCATTGGCTAAAGCCGCAGCAGCTTCACTTTTCGAAACTCGATGCCCGCGCCAGCGCGGCGCGCCTTTGAAGGGCATCTCGGTCCACGGTTGGCCTTCGAGCCATTTCGGCATCCCAGATGCCGTCGGGATTGAGTTTGCCGTCCTTCCACGTCGTGAGGTCGATTTCGTTCACGACCTCGCCATTGAGCATGACGGAGATTCTGGGTCCTTGGGCGGTGAGGGGCATGCGGTTCGATTCTCCGGCGGGTATGACGGTGCTCTTGGTGCGGGTTGATGGCCGAAGAAGGCGCCGCAGCGCCAGTTGGCGGGCTTTTCTTGCCATGGTTTGGCGCGGTCGTCGCAGATCTGGATTTCGATGCGGGCGGGCATCCGGTTGGTTTCATCGCTGTCGTAGAGGATGACGCCGCTGTTGGTTCCGGGCTCGAACTTGAACTCGAAATCGAGTGCCCCAGCCACGCCACCTTCATCGTGCCCGAAACCATGCCCGCGAGCGTGTTTGGCAGCTCGGGGAAGTCGAAGGTGAGCGCGGCGCTCGGCTTGAGATCAGCCGCGAGGGCGCTGGTGGTGAGGATGAGAGCGAGTCCACCAAAGAAGGGGCGGCGGCTTTGGCTTCGCAGTCTTCATGGATAGTTTTCTTTGTTGTGAAAGTCGAGGCGGAGGGATCGGATCTCTCCCTCGGCGGGGCCGGTCATGACGACGAGTTCGATCTCGTTGGTTTGGCCAAACTTGACCCAGGGGGTAATGTTCAGATCGAATCGCGAGCCGATGATGTGGTGAAAACGGCGCACCCATTTGCCGTTGATCAGCACACCGGTCAGCGGGCCAGTAGCGTCCACAGCCAAAACTACGTTTTTCCCTTCGGCCATGAGTGGAACCTCCACATTCCTCCGGAACATCATTCCCTTATACGGTCCCGGGAAAGTGCTTTCGTGGGTGCTCTTGAAGAGCGCATTGTCGCTGGTGAGCCACAGTCCACCGAGGTCCAGGCTGGATTCAGGTTTCGGCCATAACCACAACCACGCGTCCCCCTTGGTGCCTGTAAGGGATCTGTCACTCTGGATTTCCACTGCCACGGTATGGGTCGAGCCAGGCGTGAGGGTTCCTCCGGGGTTGACGAGGATCACCCCCGTGTTGCTCCAGTCCGAAATTATCTTCCCGTCGATCCAGACGCGGCCCTTGCTGACAAAGGTGCTGCCATTCCAGGAATGAAGGGAAAACGCAACGTCACCCGACCAGTCCTTGGGAACCTGAAACTCCCTTCGCAGAATCGCCTGTTTGATTTTCTTCCGGTCCGGGACACTCCAGATACCGAGGGTTACCTTCTCCCAGCCGGTTGCATCAAAGTCCGGGGCGGCAAATGGCGCTGCGTCCTCTCCATCGCCAATCGGACGGAAGCTCCAGTCTTTGGTGAGATCCAGGGAGAGGCGATGAGGAGGCGCTGGCAGGACAACATCACCAGGCTGCTTAGGCGTTCGCCACCACTTGGTTTGGAGATCAAACCAGGCCAGCGGAGCATCCTCGATACGGTTGATTGGAGAGAGATAGGACAGCGTCTGCAGAGGCTCCAGCGTGACCGGGAGTTGATTCTCGGACAGCGCGACACTCTTTCCACCCAGCACATCCCACGCCCAGGCGGCGCTCGCGCTGCTTTCCAAGGTCAGGTTCCCCGAAACCGAATCGGACGGGCTCTGGTTCCAGAGCGTCCAGACATGGAAGAGGCCATTGTTCCCGATGAAGTGGCGAAGAAGCACGGCTTGATCATCGGGCAGGAATTTTCCTTCGACTCCGTTGACGCCTCTCCAAGCCAGGATCTGTTTGAACAGGTTACTGAGTGCCCGGCTCTCGGGAGGCATCGTCTCATCCTGCGACACGCGTTTTCCTGAGGCGGGATCCAATCGGTCAAAGATCTTTTTGCCTCCGAACTTGCACCCCACTTGCACGATGTATCCCTTGCCCACTGGACGCATTCCGATGGCGATCGAGCCATCGTCCCACAGCATGAGAGGCACCGCGTCGGCCGCGACTTTTTCGAGAGCCAAGCCGTTTGCCCGGACCTTGCTCCAGTCTCCCGCGAACACTTCCTGTCCAGGAGCCAGGCTGAGGAGATGGGTCTCTTTCGGCGAGCCATCGGGTGCCGCAGCATGAATCTTCTGAACGCGGAACCCGGTCAGAGCCGAGATCGGCCATGCATCCGGTTCCGTCGGGGTATGCCTTCCGGTCTGGGCGAAGGTGACAAAGGTTCCGCCTGCCTCGACATACCGGGTGATGTCGGCGAGCAGCTTGTCGTCCATGATGGAGGTGTTGGTGTCGATGATGACCGCGTAGCGGCTGGCATCGCCCCTTTCGAAGGATGACTCCGTCAGCCCGTCGCTCTCATAATGACGCATGAGATAGGCCCGCACATTCCAACTCCAGTAACCGGCACCCAGATTGGTGTTCGGGTCCATTCCCCAGGGAAAATTGGTGAGAGCCGTCCCACGTTGGGGATAAAGGGCTGCGACCTCTGCTCGTGGCGCGTGGTGTTTTCCAATCAATTTCACCAGCGGCTGGACACTCTCGAAATGCTCCTTGATATCGGGGGGCCAGAGCAGGTTGCCGACATGAATAAAGTAGTCGAGGCCTTGGATCCCCTCCGTGGAGTAGAGTCCGAAGTGTTTCTTCCACCCATCCAATGAGTCGGCAGGCCCTCCGGGCTCCACGGAGAACGGCAGATTGGCCCCGCGCATAATGGAAGGGAGTAAGTCGCACCAGAACGCACCCATGCTGCCGGTATCGTGAAAAGCCCCGCCGAAATCCTGCGCCAGCTGGTTCATGCCGTCCGCAAAGTCAGCCGGAGCCATGAGGACAATCGGGCGGTTCGGCTCGACCTGACGGATCATCTCCATGCCACGCCGCGCGCCTTGCAAGCGAAGGTCAACGTGCCAATCTTTGAAATCCACCCACCGCGCATTCCCCTGTTTTCCGAGGTTCGGGTATTGGAGGGGTTCGTCCGGTGACAGATACGTGCGATAGGCGAGAATCCCTTTGGGCAGACGGATCGAGATTTGGTTGGACCCCGGCTTGAGGTGATCGCGAAGCTCGATCGCAGTCCAGTGCGGCTTCGCGTGCTCCAACGCGCTCTGCCCAACCACCGTGCCATTGACCGCCACTTTCACTTTGTCCCCTGTCGCCAGGGCCAAGTCCCAGAGGTAGAGCCACACTTTAGGATTCTTCTCAAGCCACTCCGGCGTCACTTCCATGGAACGGCGATAAACCGCAGGTCTCTTGGGAAGCAGCGCCGTGCGGTCGTGGCCGGGTGCGGTTACGCTGGCCCACGAGGAGTCGTCGAACGAGGCAGCGAACCACTCCTCCGGTGCGCCTTGGGTAGAGACTCTGTCGTGCTCCATTCGATCTTGTCCGAGAGAGGGAAGTCTTGCCCCTTCGGGCAACTTGGACAAAGCCGGATCGCTGAGCGTTTCATAACCCACTTTCCACACCCCAGACAAGTCGAGCGCATCCGGCCCCCAACCCAAAAAGGACGCGAGCTCAGGAACCGTGATCTGCGGCCAATCCGTGTAATCCCTTCCCCAGGCTTGATTCAGACCGGCAATGGTCGGATACCGCGCCTGGAGAAATCGGCGGAAGGCTGCATCGGCCAGCGGACCATATTCCATGAGAATGTCGTGCTTTCCATGGCTCAGCTCTCCATGCGGTTCGAGGATGCTCGTGATATTCGGGTATTCCTGAGTGAGGCGGCGCACGATATCCTGCAAGGTGCCGAGTTCGGCATTCTTTCCATCGATCGAACTCCAGGAGGTCTCGCCGACACCGCCATAAGTCGGGGAGGCGATACTCAGATTCGACCCGGTGAAATGCGGCATTTTCGCCATGGTCTCGTCGCGATATCGATTGTAAAACCATGACATTCCCGGGCCACCGGTCATGATGTTCAGACCCACCGGAAGCTGGCGTGCTGCCGACTCTTTGAGCGCCCAGATCCAATCCGACTCATTGGTCAGACCTTCGGACGTGTCGATCGCATTGCGATTCGCCCAGAGGACGAAACCATTCCTGCCGTTTTGCTCGGCAAATTCAAACTCCTTGAGAATATCGTAGTCCTTTCCCTGCGTTTTCGGAGGCAGTTCCCATTGGCGGTAGTAGTGGCGGAAGCCGAAGCGATCCCAGCGATTCAACCACATCGGAACCTCCACCTCCGCCTCCATACTCATCTCGGGAACATTCACCCCCTTGATCATTTCGACCAACCCGGCAGCCTCCCTCGCCGCAGCCAGGTAAACCCTCTTGCCAGTGCGAAGCGCACAGATCATGCCCTGCCCCTCAACCGCCCACGCCTTCAGAACCTTTCCTGAGGCTGGAACATCGACCGGGCGCACCATCGGTGAGACCTGCAAATCGGAGAGATACTTGGCCTGCAGGAGTTTTGCCTGTTCCTCGCCCTCGCATATCAGTTCCAGAAGACTCGCTTTGCCATCGCCCGCTCTCCGGTCAAGCGCGGAGACCCTGCCGTATCCCCGCATCTCAAACTCCGATGCCCCGCCACCATTGCTCAACTTGCCTCGAGGAAACTGAGCTTCGTTTGCAACAGGTGGACCTGCACCCATGCACAAAAGCGATAGAAGCAGGGCACTGGCGGCAACCAGACTGAGAGGCTTGTTCATGATGGAGTCGTATCTTGTTGGTGGGTTCTCTGAAAAGAGCGCCGGGTCGAGTTGGCCCAGCACATGTCGCTGGGATGCAGTGTGCGATAAAAACAGAATGCGTCGAGAGCTTCATGGCTCAGACCGAGATTCTTGGCTCCAAAAGCTTGCCGGAGTCACCGGCAGGCTTTTGCAATCGCTTTCGCTACAATGACACGCTGCGCGAAGGCCCGCTGCTGCCACCTTTGATGTAAACGAAGAACAGACGCTTCGATCCCTGCGCGTAGTTCGACGGCAAGATCGCCCCAAGCCTCGCCACCTTCGTCGTGCACTAATCCATGCCCGCGAGCTTATTCGGTTTGAGATCGACCGCGAGAGCGCTGGCGTTGAGGAGCGAAAGCAGAAGTGTTTTCATGCAAAGCGAGAATCAGAGGCCTCGAGGTGTGAGCGCCGCATTTTCAAACAGGATCACCCCGCCGCACTTGAGGATCTCCTTTTGCACCGTGGTCACCTTCACGTCACGGACTTCGGCTTGTTCATCCTGCGCCGCCTTGGCCGCGATGCCGCTCGCTTCACCGAGCGCCATGAAGACAGGTTCCATGCGCAGGGTTTGATAGCCGACATGGCTGGCTGAACAGGCCACGGGGACGAGCAGGCCATCCACACACTTCGGCACCAGGATGCGATACGGGAGCTGGAAGGGATCGTGCGAGATGAAGAAGTAGCCGGGGCGCAGCAGCGGATACGCGGGGTCGTATTTGCGCACGGCGTGGGAGTCGAACTCGAACTCGGTGACGGCGATGCCATCGGCAAAGCGTGCAGGCAGGCCGGTGTCGAAGATGGGTTTCGCGTCGTTTTGCGTCACGGTGTATTCGCCCCAGATGCGTCGGCCTTGGCGGACGTAAATGTGATGCGGGCGGTGCCGATTGTCGGTGAACTCATCCTTCGGAAAGCCCCACTGGCTGGCTTCTTCGCGAATGGCTTGGGGCACGGCGGGATCGTTTTGCAGCAGCCACACGAGGCCTTCGTTGTGACTCCAGTAGCGGGCGAAGATGCACTCGCGCTCGGCGGGACCGGCTTCGGGCCAGCGCCAGTTTTCCTCGGCCAGATCGAGCGACTCGGCAGGCACGCCCGTATCCTGATGCGGATGGTCACTGTTCACCTCGAACTTGCCGTTCGGCATCTCGTAGAGCTGGATGACTTGATTGAAGCGCGTG
The DNA here is from genome assembly GCA_945883955.1 of Akkermansia muciniphila. GTDB lineage: Bacteria > Verrucomicrobiota > Verrucomicrobiia > Chthoniobacterales > Chthoniobacteraceae > Chth-196. Next base: position 6,281 of record CAMCYN010000045.1, on the reverse strand, counting down.
ATTTTGCCCTCGGCGATTTGCGCGAGGACGTGTCGGTAGTCGTCGCGATTGAAAGCGGCGGGTTTCTCGACCGGCACGGAGTTCGCTTTGTCCTTCGTGAGGTGAAAGCGGAAGCAAAAGGCCTGAATGCCATCATCGGCCTCGCCGGTGGAACCGGGAAGCGGGTTGAAATCTTTGAAGCGCACATAGATGTGCCCGGCATGAGGCTCGCCAAAGGTCGCGCGGCTCTCGCGACCGACGCGATAAGGCACGCCCGCGAGCGCGGCGAGGTCGCCCTCGTAAGTGCAGTCGATGAAGGTCGCTGCGCGGAACTCAGTCTGCGTGCCCGGCTTACTCAAATCCTCCCCCGTGATGCTGACGAGCTTCACCGTCGGTCCAAAGTCCTTCGGCGCGGCTCCGTCGATGCGTTTGCCCGGTGTCGCGGCTTTCTCCGCGCCATCGCTGTCAATCACACGCGCCGAGACGACTCGATGCCGCTGAAGCAGCGTGATGTTCTTCTCCGCCGCGAGCATGTCGCGGAACACCTTCTCCGCGATGTGCGGCTCGAACATGTTGCCGCCCCTGCACACCTTCACCTGCTTCGAGTCCGCGCCGTAAGTCGTGGTGTAGTGCTCCACGATGCGCCGCTTGAACTCGTTGTAGAGTCCACCCACCGCGCCGTGCTTGCGGATGTCGGTATTGGTCAAACCGCCCGCCACGATGCCGCCGACGTGCGCCGATTCTTCGAGCACGATGACCTTCGCGCCGCTTTTGGCGGCGGAAACGGCTGCGGCGACTCCGGCAGGATTGGCGGCGACAACGACGACATCCGCCTGCTCGGCCGCGAGCACGGTGGTGAGAGTGAGAAAGAGAGCGAGTAAGGGTTTCATGCGAGCGAATCGGGCTCGTAGCCGAAGAAGGGATAATCATTCTCCGGGACAAAGGTGGCCTCGGCTTGAGCGGAAGATTCCGGCGCAGCCTGCACGAGGATCGGCGTGGCCACGGCGGCAGCCACGGTGCCTTTGAGGGCGTTCAGGAGCGCTTCGCGGCGGGTGAGTTTGTTGGGATCAGTGTTCATGGGATTGGAAAGTGGTTCAGCCCTCTGGGCTGATCAGATGAGTCCAGAGGACTCAACCACATTGAAATCAGATTTCGCTAAACGGACCTCCGTTCTGCTTCGCGAGTGTTTCACGCACCTTCACGCCATCCAGCGTGCCGACTTCGCTCTTCGCCTTCATCGCGAGCGCGGCGGCCGTTCCGGCGGCTTCGCCGAGGGCCATCGCGGTGGCGGTGACGCGGCTGGAAGCGCTGGCTTCGCTGCTGGCGCTGTGACAGCGACCGGCGACGAGCAGGTTGCTCACTTTTTGAGGCACGAGGGTGCGATACGAGATGTCGTAGGGCTTCGGTTGAAAGCCAGAGCCGGTGAAGGGCTTATCGACGGAGACTTCCGGCGGATGAATGTCGAGGAACCAGCAGCCCGTGGCGACCGCGTCGTCGTGGCGCGTAGTCTTTTGCAGGTCTTCGAGCGTGAGCACGTTCAGCCCCACGATGCGACGCGTGTCGCGCACACCGATGTAAGGCCCGCTCATGATGTAGTAGCTGTTTTCGAAGCCGGGCACCTTCGCCTTCCACTCGTTGAAGATGGTCCACGCGTCCTTGCGCCCCTGAATCTCCGCGCGGGTGAAGTCGGCGGCGTTCGTCGCATCCGCCGGCACGCGGGTGGCGTGGACGTAGCACTCGTCCTTCGCGAAGGCGAAGATCAGCCCGGGACCGTAGAAGTTCACGAGACGGCCTTCTTTGTGGGCCTCGATGAGCACCTTCTTTGCCGCTGGCTTGGTCTCCGGCGTCGGCACGACGTTTCCAATGCGGAAATGTATGGTCAGCGGCATGAGCGGCTTCGACGAGATCGTCGGGCAACCGGCCCAGTGCGCGATGTCGCCATCGCCGGTGCAGTCAATGACTTGTTTCGCTTCCACCCGCGTGAGTCCGTCCTTATTCGCGATGATCACCGCCGCCACGCGACCTTCCTTCACCTCCACATCGCATGCGACGCTGTGGTAGAGCACTTTCAGTTTCTCCGAGTGCTGGAGGATCAGCTCATCCGTGAGCACCTTGAAGTGCTCCACATTCGGAATCCACATGCTGCCCCAATACTTCGTCACCAGCTCCGGCGGCAGGTCGTCGATCGACTTCGCACCCGCCTTCGCAATGCCGAGCCGATGCAGCAGCTCCAGCGCGATGCCTTTCACGACAAAGCGCCCGCTCGGCTTGTCGATCAACCCGTCAAAATAAGGCAGTCCTACCGTCGTGATGATGCCGCCGGAGAAGCCAGCACGTTCAATGAGCAGCGTCTGCGCTCCATTTCGAGCTGACGAAAGCGCCGCCGCGATGCCCGCACAGCCGCCGCCACAGACAAGAACCTCGGTTTGGATGGTTTTCATGGTGGCCAGCATTACGAACACGCCCGGTTTCACGCCACGACAAAGAGTGTGCGAAATGCGTCGTCTCAATATCCGCCTGAGCCGATCTTGCCTGTGGCCTCGCCGCGCTCACCAGCGGCCTCGCGACGGCGGTAGTCGTCCATCATAGTGGCAGTGGCGGTGGCACCGCAGCGACTGCCGCCAAGATCACGCACCTTGATGAGGCCGTCGAGATCACGCACGCCGCCAGCAGCCTTCACCTGCACTTTCAGGCTGCAACTGGCCCGCATCAGGGCCAGATCATGTTCGGTGGCCCCTTTGTAATTGTAGCTGCCGTCCGCCTGCTTCACGAAGCCGTATCCGGTGCTCGTTTTCACCCAATCGGCACCGGCTCGCTCGCAGAGTTCGCAGAGCTTGCGCTTGAAGTCATCGCTGCTGAGACCTGCGCCACCAGCGGTGAGGTAATCGTTCTCAAAGATGACCTTTACCTTAGCGCCGTGCTTGTGGGCCTCGCCGCAAACAGCCTTCACATCGGCTTCGACGTAGTCGAAATCACCGCCCAAGGCCTTGCCGAGGTTGACGACCATGTCGATCTCGTTTGCGCCGTCTTTGCAGGCCAGTTCGGTCTCGTAGCGCTTGGATTCGGTGGCGCTGTTGCCATGGGGAAAACCAATCACGCACCCGACGAGCACACCGGAGCCGCGCAGCCACTCCACGGCCTGCTTCACAGCATAGGGTTTGATGCACACGGAGGCCACCTGGTATTTGGCGGCCAGTTCGCAGCCCGCTTTGAGGTCCGCGTCCGTCATCGTGGGATGCAGGAGGCTGTGGTCGATCATCTTGGCGAGGTCGGAATAGCTGTATTTCATGGTTTGTAGATTGGCTAAGCCAGTTTCTAAATTGGCTTAGCCACTTGTCAAAGAACGATTTGGCCACAAAGTCGCCCGTCATGGCCACACGGGCTTCGTTTCACCAGCAACTCATCGAAAAGCTCCGCAAACTGCTGCGCAGCCGACCATTCGCGCCCGGAGCGAAGTTTCTCACCGAACGCGAGATCGCCGAGCGCTTCGACACCAGCCGTCCCACGGCCAACAAGGCTCTCAGCAGCCTCGTTTCGGCAGGATTGCTAGAAATCCGCCAAGGCGCAGGCACCTTCGTTCGCGAGAGTGTGCTCGATTACGATCTGGAGCGCCTCGTGAGCTTCACGGACAAGGCGAAGGCCTCCGGCAAGAAACCTGGCACGGAGTTGCTTGAGTTTCGCAGGCTCACCGCTGCCGAGGCTGATCCGCGAATCACCGAACAGCTCCGCGTGAGCCCTGAATCCGCGCTTTTCTACTTGGAGCGTATCCGCCTGGCCGATGACAAAGCAGTGATCTACGAGCGGCGGCACGTCGTCGCCTCCCACTGCCCTGCCCTGACGAGAACCGATGCCAAAGGTTCGCTCTACGCCGCCTGGACTGCGAAGTGCCGCCTGCAAATCACCGGAGCTGAAGAAACCATCCACGCTGTGAACGCCACCGCTGCACAGGCCAGGCATCTGCAAATCCGCCCCGGCACCGCGTGCTTTCAGATCACCGCCACCGGCTTCATCCATGGCGAGCAGCCGCTCTGGCATGAGGAGACGCTTTACCGGGCGGATTTGTATGAATTCCGCAACCGCATCGGCGGCCTGGGAAGCTCACGAGCGGCGATGGGGCGGATGTTTTGACCACGGCCGTTGCAGGACGTGAGCGCCCGCTCTAAGGGCATCCCGCGTGCTCGCCAACATCAACCAGCTCAAACTCCCCGATCCCTGGCAGCACCAGGCGGTGCATCTGCTCCGTGCAGGCACGGATGTGGTCGTGAGCGCCCCCACCGGAGCTGGCAAAACTTATATCTTTGAACTGCTGCATCAGGGGCGTCATTTGCAGGGCCAGGCCATCTACACGGTGCCCACACGGGCGCTGGCGAATGACAAATATGCCGAATGGAAGGACGCGAAGTGGAATGTGGGCATCGCCACGGGCGACATCGCGGAGAATGTGGATGCACCCGTCGTGGTGGCCACGCTGGAGACGCAACTCGAGCGTTAACCCACAATGCTGATTCGGCCCCTCCCTCCATACGTACGCAAAAAGGAAATTCCTGCTATGAGGTTGGTCAAGCTAACGTGTGAGTTTTCCGCTAGGGTTTGTGTGTTTTAGTGACCGATTACTGCTTTTGTTTCGGGTGAATGGTTTTCGGGGGGCTGGGTGATTCCTAATGTCTTCCTTGCCGGGTAAGCGCCGTTGGGTTTCAACGATCGCAGCCTGCTATCCGCGCGTTTGCTTTTTGGCTTTCGCCTGCAAAGCGCCAAATGACTGATTCGGGTCGAGGAAAGGAAATGCGGTCTCATCTATCAATCGGACGTTTCTAAAACGCCCAAAGAATTTTCCAGACGCGCGACATTCGGAGGGGAAAGTTTATACGGAAAATTTAAGTGTCTTGGGATCTCGTTTAGAGGAGGTGGACTCTCGTGGGCGGGGTCAGGGGTGCTCCGATTTCCGTCTCAAGCTGCTTCGGGCAGGTACACCAACCCGAACTTCTCCGCCTCCACTTGTCCCGTAAACACTCTCCATAAATCTACGGCTAATTGCCGTGCTATTGCCACAACGGCTTTCTTCCTCGCCGCTGGGTTGGGCGTGGGACTGTTCAACACAGGGGCCCATTTCTGGAGTGCCGTGTATCCGGGTTGCCACCGGATCATTCGCCACACCATCTCCACAAGCATTGCTCGTACTCGGGGGTTCCCGCTCTTGCTGACGCTTCCAGCTCGGCGTTTGCCTCCGCTACTGTGTTCCCGAGGACACAACCCTGTGTAACTCGAGACCTGGCGCCGATTATTAAACCGACTCCAGTCTCCCACCTCTCGCCTCAGAATCTCAAACGTTAACGGCCCCACACCTCTTGGGATCTTCTGCTCTTGGGCCGCTTCCTGAATCGCCCTCATCAATTTCACCTCCTGTTCCTCCAACGGGCCCAGGATCACGATGAACACCTCCAGTCGTCCAATCACCTACGCAGGAGCCTGCATTTTGATCGCGGCCCACGCCTTTCCTTTCCGCCATTTCCGTGTGACATGGATGTTGTGCGTCGCAAGGAGACACCGGCCCATCACCTTCAGGCGCGTGGCTCCGCTGTATGAGCGTCCCAAGCAAGCTGTGTCGTGGCTTTTGGCGGGAATATTGGGGTTGGGAAGGTGTCGCATCTTCGTGCGACTTTCGCGAAACGCTGATGGTTGGCAAAATGGCGGTACCGGTTGGAGCGGCTCCCCACGTCCGAATCGTTCAACGAAACGTCTGTCTCAGTGAAAGAATTCTCTATGGAAAAGATGACTCGAATGTTTGTTTCGGCAGCTCTGGCATGTCGTCAGAAAAAATTGGCCCTCCGAGTGATGCGTCGGCTCCATGAGCGGCGGCATCGGATAGTGGCGGGGGATGGATTCGAATTGCTGGTGGAATTGGGGGAAGAGGCTTTGGAGCGCGGGGATGTTGTCGGGGCGGTCGGTTATTTTGAATGGGTTCTGGACCGCAAGCCGGAGTGCGCCCGGTCTATGCGCGGAATGGCGCAGTTGGCAAAGTGCGCGGCCTGAGTGGCTATTGCGGGGGCCCCGCCGGCGCGAGTGGGTCGGAGGTTTTTCCCATGCGGTTGGCGTTCCCGCACCAGTTGTTGCCTCTGCCGAGTGAGGGCCCGTTCCCTCTCTTCGTCCACCGTCGGAATACGACCACACTGAACGCCTTATAATTCCCGCGCTCGTACCGGTCCAGACGCTGGTACAGCGCGGCAGCATCCAGCCGGTAGTTCTTCACGCCTTTGCCGCGTTCATCCCAGTCCTGGGGTTGCAGCACATAATTCTGGATGCCG
>CAMCYN010000044.1 GCA_945883955.1 Akkermansia muciniphila | reverse complement strand
GGATTTGGACTGGTTTTGATCCGAAAACAGGGCGAAAACTTGAGCGCATCGTTTTGTGTAAAGGGTGAGGTTGCGTTTGTGTTGCAACTCTCTTCAACCAAGCCCTTACCCACAGAACGATGCTTTTCTAATTTAGGAGTTCGGGTTTAACGTTCACGAGGTGTTTTAAAGATCCCGAGGTGCTCCGGCAGTTACAAAAACCGAACGAGCTATCACTGCCTCCGCGCAAGGCGGTTTGCCTCTGGGTGACAAATCTCTTTGTTCTTAAAAACGTGGCCCCCGCTGCCCCCTTTCATTCCAGGAATGGCTATCGAAGCGATTCGATCCATGCCTTTAACAACTTCACCCCTGCCTCGTCCGTCCGGCTTGTCCCAAGCAATGGCATCCGCGTAAATCCGTCGCTTGCCTCCATCCGGGTCACAATCTGACTGTGCGCAGGATCCCCAGGGACAACGATTTTTCGCGCCGCATCGCCTCCATTATTCAGCACCGCTCCGTTTTTTACTCCCGTCGCCGTCAGCTCCACCTCGGGCCGGAGATTCCACGCGGTCGGCGAAAGCCCGCCAGGCTGATGGCACAACGCACAGTTCACCGCTAAATAACTGCGAGCCCGGTCCTCCAGGGACGTTGATTCATCCTCCAATCCCGCAAACTTTGGCAGGTCAGCGCCCTTCACTGGCGCCACGGGCACCTTTTGTTTTCCAACTTTGAAGAAGCCGTCGCGGAAAAATAGGTCGATCTGGTTTCCTGCAAATCCCGGAATGATGGATTCCCGATTCATCTGTCTGGTGGAGAACGAAAGTGTCGATCCATTAGCATTACTATGACACACAAGGCATTCCGATTGTCCCGGAAAACGCCAACTCTGTTCCACTAACGCCCCGCCTTCCTGGACTGCGAACGTCTGATTTGCCCCTGTTTCAGCGACCAGAACCGCATCGTCCTGCGCCTCGTTCCACCGATAACTCACCCCGTACGCCCCGGAATTGTTCCGCACCAACAGCCGCGTTTCGATCCGGCGTTTGCTCTCCGGACGGCCCTTCACCATTTCGAGCTCCAGGTGCTGCACCCATAAAACTCCAAGCGGCGTGGTCCACGCCCCGTCTCGGGTCCATTCCACTTTGATCTTCTGCCCGTCCTCCGTGGCGTAATACCCAAACCAATGCCGCGCACTCGCACCATCATTCCAGGCCGGATGATTCACTTCATACGGCAACAACCCGCGACTCGGAGCGAGATCCGCCGTCTTCACAAAAAGGCCCGTCTCGCTCAGTTTTTGGGGAAACCCGGCACCCGCTTTTGCAGGGACAAACCGCATCAACCGATTTCCCGTAAAGTCTGCAACCAGAACGTCTCCAGTCGCCGGATCAGCGCCAAAAGCCGAGATCCCGCTCTTTCCAAACAGACGCTGCACTTTGGCAGGCTGGCCTTCCTGGCGCCGCAAGGACCACACATTTCCGGAAAGGAAATCGGCATACAAATACGCCCCGTGTAGTTCCGGCACACTGCCGCCGCGCACGGCAATTCCCCCGGTAATCGAGTTCCCCTGATTCGCCGCCGTGCCGTGTTCATACACGGCAACTGGCTCAATTGCTTCAAATGCCGTTGCCTCCACAGGCACTGATTTCACGCCCCTGATATTTCCCTCGCGATACGGCCACCCATAATTTCCTCCCTTTTGGACAATATCCACCTCCTCCACCTTGGCTCCTCCCACATCGCCCACCCATAATTCCCCCGTTTTCTGATCAAAGCTCATCCGCCACGGATTCCGGAACCCAGTCGCCCAAAACTCCGTCCGGACAGCCGACAGATCCACAATCTGGGTCCCGTTGAATGAACCGTTCCAGGCACCGCCCAGACTTTTGTGCACGAAGGGATTATCCGCTGGAATCGTAAAGGCAGCCTTCCCGTCCACCAGGGGAATGGCGGCATGGGGATTGGGTTCGAGACCGCCGGGTTTCCGATCGACATCGATGCGCAAGATGCCGGAAAAGAAATTTTTATCGATGTGTTGAGCATTCTCAAACTGATCGTTTTGCCCCCCTTCGTCGCCCAGGGAAACATACAGGTAACCATCCGGCCCGAACTGCAAACAACCGCCCTGATGATTTCCGGCCCGATCGATCTGATCGATCAGGACCACCTCCGAGGACGGATCCGCCCGCGTGGCGTCCAACGGGCTGCAAGTGAATCGAGAGACACGCTCGAAGTTGCGGCCATCCACAGTTTTCGCAGAGTAGAAGACATAGAATTGGCGGTTTTCCGCGTACCTCGGATGGAATGCGAGTCCGAGTAGCCCCTGTTCCCCGCCCTCGCCGAGCTGTTCCGTACGGCTGCTCAACAGCTCCACGAGATCCAAAAACACGGTAGCGGACGGTGTCCGGGCCGTGACATCCGGTACCACCTTGATGAGCCCGCGCCGCTCCAGAACGAAGAGCCGCTTTAAATCACCGGCGGGACTTTCGACACACACTGGTTCTTTAAAAGACACTCCGGGAAAGGCATCTACGAGCTGAAATGGCGTATTTGAAGGTGGATCGTTGGGAACGTTAAAGGCCACCCCACGAAGGCGGAGACTCTTTGAAAACGTCACATCCACCTGAGCTGTGGCCGACTCTCCCCGTATATTCTTCACCCGGTAGGTGAACGTATCCGGCTCAAACGTATTGCCCGTATGCACATAGAGGACCTGCCCGTTCTCCTCGACCTGAGCCGTGCCATGGATCGGTTTTTTCTCAACCGAAAGCGAGGTGACGTCCAATCCGTCCACCGCCCGATCATTCGCCAGGACGTTGATGTGGACGCTATTCTGCGGGTGCATCTCCATTCGGTCGGGCAACAGAGTCAGTGCCTCGGTGCCATTCGCCGCCCGGATGCTGCCGGTCCAACCGGAACAGAGTCCGCAGGCAACCTGCACTAAAAGAGCAAGAGGGAGGGGGAAAAGATGGGAGCGTTTAAATGACATGCCGTTGTTTGATCTGCGGCAATACTAAGCTGCCGTTTTGTGATTTTGCGCAGCGTTCATTGCGAGTTTACGCACACCCCAAAACCGTGGCGTCCGCTGGCCTCGCTCTCCAAGAGGACTCGGGGCAAGCAGTCCCACCACAATATGACGCAGTTCCGGCCTCGTCGAATTATCGGACCCCTTGGCGATAGTCCGTGGGGGACATACCCAGCTTGTTGCGAAAAACAGCGCTCAAATAGTCGGCACGCTTAAACCCCGATCGCAGCGCCACATCTTTTAGAGGAAGCGATGTTCCACTCAAAAGTCGCTGCGCTTCGCCAAGCCGGACTCGTAGAATTTCTTCGTGAATCGGACGCCCCAAAACCGACCGAAATCGTTGTTCCAAAAGTCGTCTGGAAACGGACGTATGCGCCACAACCTCGTCCACGCCAATATCCCGCACTGCATTTCCGTGAATAAACTGAAGCGCCTGCCGCACAGCCCAATCCTCCGTAGCTGTAGAATCCGTAGAAGCTCGACTGTGGAGGTAAAGCGGCGGCACCCACTGCTCCAGAGCCACTCCCGGGTTCTGCAGGAGACATTGATGCAGACTCTGCGCGGCGCGATACCCAATCGTCTCGGCATCCGGCACGATGCTGGAAAGCTGGGGCTTACACAAAGAACACAAAATATCGTCATTATCCACCCCCAGCACCGCAATCTCCTCTGGTACAGCGATCCCAGCCTTGTGACAGAACTCGAGAATCATGCGACCGTATCGATCGTTACAGGCCAGTAATGCGACGGGTTTTGGCAGACTCCCAAGCCACTCCATGAGTCGAGAATCTCCCTGAGGGGACGCATCGCGTTGGAAAACATGCGGACGGATACGCATCTCAGACAAGAGCTGCACCAGAGCGTTCTGACGCCACAACGACCACTCAAATTCCACGCCTCCAAAATACGCGAAATAGCGGAACTCGCGTTTTACGAAATATTCGACGGCCAAGGCGCAAACCCCTCGGTTGTCCGTGTCGATGTGCGGGATGCCATTGGGGCTCTCCCGGCCGGAAACATTTACGACAGGAACCTGTTTTTGAAGAATCTGACGCGCGATTTCGTCATTCTCGATCCGCGCAATGACGCCGTCGCCTGTCCAGTTTTCAAACCAGGCAGGCACACGAACCAGCGGGCCGCCCTCTTCATGTTGAAGGGTGATGCCTGGGTTTTGCCGCACGTATTCGGCAATGCCGCGCAGTAATCCCCGACCGTGGGCACTGGACATCTCGATGAGAAGAGCGAGGCGAAATGGCGGGCGCGGTAGATTCATTCGATGGAACCCAAGAGCCAAAGCTGCTCACGGGATTGTGAAAAAGCGAATTTCAAAACTTTGGGGTAAGTCGAGAGCCTCCGATGAATCCAGAGAGCAGGCCGGACACGCAGCCACTTCAATCCTATCCCCCAGGATAGGATCAAGGATCACGGGACTCCACACTTCACACCCCGATATCATTAAGCGCCTCAAACGGGCAGAAGGTCACATCCGCAGCGTCATCAGCAATATGGAGGAAGGACGAGCATGTCTGGAAGTGGCCCAACAACTCCAGGCCGTCGAAAGCGCCATCGCCAACGCCAAGAGACTCCTCATCCACGATCACATCGACCACTGCATCGAACACGCTGTGCGTGAAGGCACTCAAAGCGCAGACGACACCTTCCGGGAGTTTAAGTGCGTCCCAGGGTCAGCTATGTGAAGCTGACTCAGAAATAAAAGCAGGCTGTCCCGGACCGGCGCCGGAACAGCCTTCGCAATACCCGCCAAGTGCGCCCCCCCACGGTCTCTTCTCCGTGAACACGAAGCGCCGTGGGGAGAACGTCGCCCAATGGTAGCGGCAAACGAACTCCCCGACACGGATGTCCTTTTACGAAACCAGCGCCTTCACCACGTTCGCCTTTTCCACTCCAGTCAGGCCCAAATCGAGTCCCTGAACCCTGTATTTGAACTTGTCGTGATCCACGCCGAGCAGATGCAACACCGTCGCATGTAAATCCCGTACATGAACTGGATCCTGCACGATGTTGTATGAGAAATCATCCGTCTCACCGTAAATCGCGCCGCCCTTGGCTCCGCCCCCGGCCATCCACATCGTGAAACAACGCGGATGATGATCCCGCCCGTAATTCTCCTTCGTTAATCCACCTTGGGAATAGATGGTCCGCCCGAATTCCCCCCCCCAAATCACCAAAGTATCCTCAAACATCCCGCGATCCTTGAGATCCTGGATCAGGGCGGCTGTGGGTTGATCGATATCCTTACATTGGGACGGCATACGCCCGCCGACATTGGAATGATGATCCCAGTTATTGAGATACACCTGCACGAACCGCACTCCCCGCTCCGATAAACGACGGGCCATCAACAACGTGTTCGCGTACGAACCCGGCTTCTTCACATCGTCTCCATACGCCTTGATGACGCTTTCGGGCTCCTTCGAAATATCCGTCAACTCGGGCACACTGCTCTGCATCCGAAACGCCATCTCGTATTGCTCAATCCGGGTGCGCGTCTCCGGATCCCCCACCGCATCGAGATTCATCTTATTGATCGCGTTGATACTGTCCAAACTCCGGCGCCTGATATTCTCGGGCACTCCGGGCGGATTGTTGATGTACAGAATCGGATCCCCCTTGCTCCGAAACGAAACCCCGGCGTGTTCTCCAGGAAGGAAACCGCTGCTCCACAACCGCGACGAGATCGCCTGCTCCTGCTCTCGGTTACTCGGCGTCGCCACCAGCACCACAAACGACGGCAAGTTTGAATTCACCGAGCCCAGCCCGTAGCTCAACCACGAACCAATACAGGGACGCCCAGCGATCTGCGCGCCCGTCTGCATTTCTGCCATCGCCGGTTCATGGTTAATGGCGTCCGTATGCATCGAACGAATAAACGCCATGTCATCGGCGTATTTTCCGAGGCTTGGCAACAACTCCGACATCCACATCCCACACTTCCCCTGCTGCGAGAATTGAAACTTCGAAGGCGCAATTGGGAACCGCGCCTGCCCTGAGGTCATCCCTGTCAGTCGCTGACCATTCCGGACACTGTCCGGTAAATCCTTGTCGTACCAGTCCTTGAGGCCCGGCTTGTAATCGAAGAGGTCAATCTGCGACGGTCCGCCCACCATGTGCAGATAAATCACCCGCTTCGCTTTGGCGGGGAAATGGGGCAACGAAGCCAGCGCGGAATGGGCCGCAGCCGAGGCCGACTGCTCGCCGGCGAGCAACGAACCGAGAGCCGCGACTCCAAGAACGTTTGCGCCAGTCCCCACAAACTGACGGCGGGTCAGGGCGAGTTTGGCGGCATCGGTGAGATTCCGAAAGAGGTGCGAATTGCAGTTCATAAAACCTGAGGGAAAGAATTATTTTGTGAGGGTTTCGTCCAGATTCAGGACCTGATTACAGACCATCGTCCACGCTGCTAACACCGGTGCGGGCACTTTGGCCGAGGCCACCGATTCACCCACTTTGACGAGGCTTTGCGCGTCGTCGGGTTTCTCCTGATAAAACGCCAGAAAGTCGCGGCCGCTCTCGAGCAGAACCGTCCTTTCCTTCTCGCTAAAGGGACGCCCCAACACCCGCTGAGCGATGTAATCCAGGGTCTTGTTCTGGTCGCCCCCCGAACGCTCGAGGGCGGTCTGCGCAAGATGCCTGGCCGCTTCCACAAACTGAACATCGTTCAACGTCACCAAGGCCTGTAACGGGGTGTTTGTGCGCTCCCGACGAACACAACTAAACTCGCGCGACGTCAAATTAAACGTCTCCATGTTCGGCGACGGCGCCATCCGCTTGTGGAAATTATATACCGTGCGGCGATACAGGTTCTCTCCCTTGTCCTGCACATAATTGCGCGTGTCCGCTCCGGGCAAGCCCACCACATCCCAAATCCCTTCGGGTTGATAAGGACGTGTCCCGGGACCGTACATCTTCGAAGACATCAGGCCGCTTGTCGCCAGCGCGTAATCGCGGATCATCTCGGCATCCATCCGGAAGCGTGGCCCGCGTGAAAGCAGCGCGTTGTCGAGATCCTTCTCAGTCTTCTCCGCATTCACCACAGCCGACTGACGATACGCAGCGCTCGTCAATATCTGCTTAAAGAGACGCTGCACATTCCAACCGTTTTCACGGAAGTCCGCAGACAACCAATCCAACAGCGCCTGGTTACTCGGCTCCGCTCCCATCACTCCGAAGTCCTCGACACTCCGCACAATCCCCTGCCCGAAAACCTCCTGCCAGAAACGGTTCACTGTGACTCGAACCGTGAGCGGATTATTGTCCGCCACCAACCATTGGGCCAGACCGAGGCGATTCTTCGGCGCTCCCGCCGGCAAGGGATGCAACACTTTCGGCGGCTCCGCCTCTACGGCTTCGGCCACTTTATTGTACTGCCCACGGGTCAAGATATTCGCCATCGGCATCTTCCCCTGCACCTCTTCCTGAATCAGCGTCACCGCGCTCCTCGCCTTGATCGCATCCTTATCACGCTCGGCCAACGCGATCGTTTTTTCGACCTCCTGGAAAGCTGTGTCGTGAGCGCTCAGGTAATATTCGAGCAGCGCATTTTTTTGAGGTGCCGTGCGTTTATCTCCAGCTGCCAACGCCTCTTTCACAGCGGGATAACTCGACAGGCGCTTCACTTCCGGGGCCTCTAAGTCGCGACCGTACACGCGCACATCCTGAATCGCTGTTCCCTCCAGCACACTTCCCTTGCTGCGTTGCCCCACGCGAAATGGTGTTTTGGTTCGAATGATGGAATCTGCTTTCAGGTCCTTTTTATCCACCCGCAAAACCTCCTCTTTTCCATCAATGAATATCTTGATGCCGGATGGCTTCCCGCACCCGTTGTAGGTCACGAAAACATGCTGCCAGGTTCCCTCTTTTACGGTCGCATTTTTCGTAATCACCTTCATCGCCTTTCCGGGCCACGTGTCGATTACGTGCACGCTATAATTCTTTCCCTCCTTCATCAGATCGTAGCCCCGCAAATTTTCATCCGCATTCATCCGGGCCAGAATTGATCCCGACTTATTGGCAACCGGCTTCACCCAGGCTCCGAAACTAAACGGCTTGCTGAGGTCAAAATCCCCAATGTCCCCGAGGCTAATCGCGGAGTCCGCCTTGATCACTGGAGCCGGCCCTAATTTACCGCCAGCCACCCATTCCAGATTGGCATTTGCCTGAATCGCCCCGTCCTTCACGAACTGAAGCTGGGGCTCATTTCCAGCCCCATCATTTAAGGGTGCGTACGCCACTAATTCAGTAGTCGGCAAATCCGCCACTAAAGCGTCCGGCTCCATTCCGGCGACCCATTTCAGGAACTCCGGCTGCGCACTCTTACGGCGTTCGTCCCTCTGTGCCGTCGCTGTTTTTATCACCTGGGGAATTTCAGTCCAACGCGCCTTGTCTTTTGCCTGCGGCACCACCAGAGCCGGCCCTTTTCCATCCCGGATATTGCCATCAAAAGCCCCTTGAGTGGTGTTCCGGAAGAACGCGGCCATCGAATAGAAATCCTTCATGCTAATCGGATCAAATTTATGATCATGGCATTGCGCGCAATTCATCGTTAGCCCGAGAAATACCCACCCCATCGTCTGCACACGCTCCGCGGCATAGATCGCAAGATTCTCCTCTGCAATCGTCCCGCCCTCGTTTGTGGTGACCGCACAACGCTGAAACCCAGTGGCAATCAACTGGGACTCCTGAGGCTGCGGCAACAAATCCCCGGCGATCTGTTCTAGGGTAAAGTCCGAGAACGGCTGGTTGGCGTTAAACGCCCGAATCACCCAGTCCCGGTACAAATGCATCTCGCGGAAGTTGTCGAAGTGAAGGCCGTGAGTGTCTGAATACCGGGCTGCATCGAGCCAGTAACGCGCGCGGTGCTCGCCCCAAGTCGGGCTCTGCATAAGGCGGTCAATCCAACGAGAAAGACTCTCCTCCCGGGCCTCTGCGTACTCCCGTGCAAACGCATCAACATCGGCGGCGTGCGGCGGAAGCCCGGTAATGTCCAAATGTAAACGCCGGAACAATTCCCTCGGTGAAGCCTCCGCCCCTGGCGCAAGCCCTTTGGCCTCGAGTTTCGCCAGAACAAACTGATCGATCGGGTTCTTTACCCATCCGCCATTTTTGACCCCTGGCGCCGCCACCTTAACCGGAGGAATCAACGCCCAATGCGGCTGCCATGGCGCCCCGGACGCGATCCACTTTTTGAGCAACTCAATCTCCGCCGGCTTCAAAATCTTATGCGAATCCTCCGGAGGCATCACCTCGTCTTTATCTTTGGTGACAAGGCGCTTGTACATTTCACTCTCCTCGACCTTTCCGCGAATGACCGCCGGTGGATCGTTCTTCTTCTTCTCGTCCTTTGATTTCTCAAACAACCCATCCTCCGTATCGAGACGTAATCCAGCCTTCCGAGTCCCTGGGTCCGGTCCATGACAGTGAAAACAATTCTCGGCAAGAATTGGCCGAATATCTCGATTGAACGAAATCTGGGTCTCGGCGGCTGAGATCTGCGTTGCGGGCAGACTGACGAGGACCGTCGCCAAAGGCATCCCGGATGCAGCGGTACACAGAATTCGTTTTAAAGAGGGGATTTTCATGAGAAGCAAAAAAAGGGGAAGGCTCGTGCGCCGGGCATCATACCCTCCACCAACCTCCCTAACACCCCCCTCTTTTGGGGGGCTCTTCCGCCTCGTTCACTCCGCCCTTGCCGCACGAAACTCCCCCCTGCCGACTATCTTTGTCCGCGAGGCAAAATGAAGCCTCTTGTCCCGCCGCTTTTGTGTTAAAACGGGACAGGTTAGTCCACCCCCGACCCCACCCCAAAATGTCCAAGGCCGTTGTCTCCTCCCTTTACGACTCCGACGTCTTCAAAATGGCGTGCCGCCAGTTCGACCAGGCCGCCGATGCCATCAGTCTGCCCGAACACATTCGCGATCGAACCAAGTACCCGCGACGCAGCCTGTCCGTCTCCCTGCCAATCAAACGCGATGACGGCAGCGTGACTGTGTTCGAAGGTTATCGCGTACAGCACAACCTCTCCACGGGACCGGCCAAGGGAGGCATCCGTTTTCATCAGGATGTCAGTATCGGCGAGGTCGCCGCGCTCTCGATGTGGATGAGTTGGAAATGCTCCCTCGCCGGCCTGCCCTACGGCGGCGCCAAAGGCGGCGTCATCGTGGATCCACGCCTGCTTTCCGAGAGCGAACTCGAGCGGCTCTCCCGGCGCTACATGCAGGAGATCGCGCCGTTCATCGGGCCGCATATCGACGTACCCGCCCCCGACATGGGCACAAACGAAAAGATCATGGGCTGGATGATGGACACGTATTCCAATCACATCGGTCGCAACGAACCGGCTTGTGTCACCGGTAAGCCCATTTCTCTTGGCGGCTCCCAAGGGCGTCGCGAGGCGACAGGCGTAGGGGTGGCTTATCTTGTGAAAGCTTACCTGGCGGACCTCAACCTGCCCATCCAGAGCGCCACCGTCGCCATTCAGGGCTTTGGTAATGTGGGTAGCGAAGCCGCCCTGGCCCTCGCCGGCTACGGAGCGAAAATCATCGCGATCTCCGACTACACCACAGGCATTTACAACCCTCACGGAATCGACATCAAAAGAGCCCTCGCCTTCATTTCCTCCCAGAAAGTTCTCCGCGACTTTGACGGAGGCGAACCCATCACCAACGAAGAACTGCTAACCCTCGATTGCACCGTGCTTGTGCCAGGCGCGCTCGAACGGGTCATCACCGCCGAAATCGCTCCCAAACTCCGCTGTCGAATCCTGGCCGAAGCCGCCAACGGACCGACCACGTTCAGCGCCGACCGGATTCTTGAGCAGCGCGAGGAGATCGAAATTATCCCCGACGTGCTCTGCAATGCCGGCGGCGTGATCGTGTCGTACTTCGAATGGCTGCAGAACCTCCAGAACTGCTATTGGGATCGCGAAGAAGTGCTCCAAAAGCTCGTGGTTATTCTCGATCGCGCCAAATCCTCCGTGGATTATCAGAAGCGCAAATTCAAGTTCAGTCGCCGTCTGGCAGCACTCACCCTGGGCATTCAACGCGTCGCCGACGCCAAACAGAGCCGGGGACTTTTCCCTTAAAGTGAGCTTCATCAAACGCCTGCTGCCCCTGTTCGGGTTCCTTACCGGGTTTCCCCTCGAGACTCATGCCCTCGATCCCATCAGCCCTGCTGCGCTGGAGTCCCTCCGGGTCGTGGAAGAGATGGAGGTGGAAAAACACTGGCTGGCCGGCTCCATCGTCGACTGGAGAACCGGCGAGCCGACGGGAAAACCGGTGCGCGACTCTGGAAAACACACCCATTGCAGCCAGTTCGCAGCGGCTGCCAGTGAACGGCTGGGCGTCTATATTCTCCGTCCGCCCGAACACAGCGCCGTCCTGCTCGCCAATGCGCAATACGAATGGCTGGCCGGGGAGGCGGGGCGCAAGGAAGGCTGGCTGCCGCTCGGGGACGGTGCGGCAGCCCAGGATGCCGCCAATCGCGGCGATCTTGTCGTGGCCGTGTACAAAAACCATGACCCGAAAAAGTCCGGCCACATCGCACTTGTGCGGCCCGGGGAAAAGACAGAAGCCGACATCGCCCGGGAAGGCCCGGATGTGATTCAGGCTGGGGGCACGAATCGCACCCGAACCAGCCTGAAGAAGGGATTCGCAAACCACGCCAGGGGATTTGCGGAAATCCGCTTCTATGCTCATCCGCTCAGCCACGTGAAATCTGTTGCTGCACCCCGCTGAGACGGCCGGGGTGGGCTAATCCTCGGCGCGCGCAAACACAAATGCGGCCCGCACTGGGCTGGGCATTTTGCTGTTCGCCCCCCGGACATTGCGCCAGATGATTTCGTTGAGCACCAGATCGTCGGCTTCGTCTTCTTTGGAGAAGTCCATTTTGCGGGAATCAGCCGCACCCCACGCCAGTTTGGAATTCACTTCCGTGACATCCACATTGGCCGGAAGCGCCCGGAAGGGTCGGTTATCGGCCTTGGCCTGAAACGAATTATACATCGGCATCGCGGCCGCATCGAACTGCGACATCGGCCGTAATCCCAGGAT
This sequence comes from Akkermansia muciniphila, assembly GCA_945883955.1. GTDB lineage: Bacteria > Verrucomicrobiota > Verrucomicrobiia > Chthoniobacterales > Chthoniobacteraceae > Chth-196. The sequence goes on along the minus strand of CAMCYN010000044.1, from coordinate 8,658 downwards.
CAGCTCCATCGTACGCAACATCGAACTCGTGGAGTACATCGTCGAATCCACACTCCCCTTTTTCGTATACGGACTGATCGCCAACGCCACGGTCCGGTGTGCATCGACGTGGTCTGGCCCGTTTTGGGCGTCATCCTCGACTACAAAAATTGCCGTCGAATCCCAGAACCTGGATTCTGTGACCGCTTCCACCAGCATCCCCAACGCCAGGTCGTTCTCCGCTACACAGGCGGCCGGTGTGGGTTTTCCGGGCGTGCTGCCAGCGGTGTGATCCTGCCCGAGACGCACAATCTGGAGGCGCGGCATCTCGCCTTCCTGTTCGAAACGACGGAGCTCGCTGATGAAACGTTCCGTACGTTTCACGTCCGGATAGTCCATATCGAAACCTCGAAAATGCGGATCAAAGCGACCCTCGAGCGATTTGAGCCGGGTTTTGCACGGGGCGTCCGGAGTTTTGCCGTTCTGCACAAACTCGCCGTAGGACCGGAAGCTGACATTGGCTTCGGCGGCCCGATCCCAAATGTAGCCGCCTGCCGGAGTGGCAATCGGAAAGGCGCCCTCACTGGGATAGGCGTATTTCTTGGCCTTGTTATGGCCGTAACTCAGCGGCCAGAACTTCTCCACAAAATCGCTGGCATAGGCCGCCATGCTCCATTCGTGGCCGTCGGCACTGACCTCGGATTCGACATAAAAATTGTCAAGCAACACAAATTCCCGGGCAAGCTTGTGATGGTTGGGGGTGATCCGCTCGGGAAACAGGCACAGGCTCGCATCGCCATTACCCTCCTTCATATCGCCCAAAATCTGGTCGTAGGTCCGGTTCTCTTTGACCACGTAAATACAATGCTTGATGGGACTGGCATCCCCGTGTCGGCCCGGAATGGGGTTGTTCTCCGGGCGTTTCCCTGTCGGTGCATTATCCTGGCGCAGGGGCGAACAACGGTACGCCTGCGCTGTATAAGTCTCCAGTTGTGTCAGGAACGCCTCGCGCCCCGGCAAATCGATAATACTCACCGTGCCCTTGAACAGTCCGCCGATGTATTCGGTCGTGCTCGTTGCCGGCCCCTTTTTCCCAGGTTGCGGCCCCATGGGGTTCGGTTTGGAAATGAGCCCCTTGCCATTGGCGACCAGCAACCGCTTCCCGTCCGGAGTCACACGTACCGAGGTCGGATACCACCCAGTAGGTATGAACCCCAGCGAGCGGCTCTTTCCACGGACGCTCACGTCACACACTGCCAGGGTGTTAATATTGGCGTTGGCGATAAAGAGCGTCTTTTCGTCGGGCGTGAGCGCCAGACTGTTGGGGGTGGCTCCCGGAGGCGACTGCGGATGGAGCGCCGCCCAAATGGTTTCAATCGTCTCGCCCAGTTCCGTATCAATTACCGTGACCGTGTTGCGATGGGCATTGGCCACATAAAGCAGCCGCCCGTTTTTGGTGAGCAGCATTTCGTTGGGATGCTCCTCGGTCTTCCACCGGGCGGTGATCGCATTGGTTTTCAGATCAATAACCGCTACTTCGGCCTGAGCCCACAGGCTCACAAAAAGCCGGTTATGCCGTTCGTCCAGTCGACATGCATACGGGTACGCAAAGGCAGAATCGGACTTCTCCAGAACCGCTTCGGCGCGTTTAGTGATGGCGACTTCGTCGAAGGTTTGCCGCGGTTTGGCTGAACCGGCCGCAGGGGGAGGTGTCGCGCCCTGGGCACCAAAATCGATCTCTACTACGGGCGCCCCGTCGGTCGCAAGGTCCACTCTGGCCACCTTGTGGCCGAGCACATTGGCCACATAAAGGGACTTGGCGTCGCCCGAAAGGGCCAGTCCGGCTGGAATCCCACGCTCTTTAACGTCGCGGATCTGGATTTGCTGTTCACTCGCCAGGGTTCCCGTCGAGGAATCGAAGTCGAAGAAGCGCACGACTTCGTGCCCTGCTCCGCTGGCGTACAGGCGTTTTCCGGATTGTGTAAACTCAAGGCCGTAGAAGGTTTCCTCCACCTTTACCCGTTGGACAACGGCCGCATTGGCAATATTCAGCACATGGATTTCGTGGGCCGAATAACCTGCGTGCAGGATCGCGGCAAACTTGCCCTCGGGATGAATCGCGATATTTACAGGAAAATCGGCCAGCGCGACCTGGGTTCCGGCGGGTTGCAGCGACCACAAGTTGGGAAGCAGCACCGAGCCGTCTGGCTGGCGTCCGGGCCAGCGGGCCGTTGCGGCATTTTCCCCCGAGACGAAGGGGGCGAGTAGGACAAAGCCTGAGAGCAGGACTAGGGGCCGAACAAGAGGGTGGCGCATAAAGGTGGGGAGGAATCGAGGGAGGGTCTGCGGAGGAGTTCCTAGTGTGGAACTTCCCCTAATGGAGGCCGATTTGAAAGCGGAGGATTCGGTGCGGAAAACCTCACCTCCCTGATTAAAAATGAGCGCGTGCCTTACCCGGAAAATGGTCCGTGGGTTCTTAAATGTTCGACAGAATACGGCGACGTTGATCCTGATACTCTGCCTCGGTGATTAATCCCTCGGATAATAGTGTATCCAGCTTCTTGAGACGTAGCTCGGGAGTCACGGATCTATTACGTATAAAGAACCGTATAAGTAATATTACCCCCACCACAACCGCTGCATCAATTGCGAGAATCGTTGCAACAGCAAAGATTTCAGGCAGCGAAAACCGCGGGATTAAAGCGACTGAAAAAACGACAAGATTCATCGTGGGATAAATATACCTCCGCGAGGGTTCAGTTGAATCTCGAACCGCTATTCAATATCCACCCGGGTACCCGTCTTTACCTTTTCAAACACAAGCGGGATTGTCTTAGCGGGCCCTCTGACACATGCGTGCGAGGCTGGCGTTCTTAACACCGGGCCAATATGATGACCTACGCCGTCTTGCGTGAGCCTCATCCAATAATTCATGTCAGCGCCTTCGAATCGCCCCCCTTCCGGAAGAGCATCCAGACGTACGTCCGCATTGCTATTCACCATCTTCCCCTCGCTATCGTAAAACTTACCATAGCGATTAGATTTCTTACTTACGATCTTTTCCAGAATATAAAACGTCCCAGTAGGTGTCGGCCGGCTTTTAACTCCCGAACAAATCGGATAATCAAGAACCACCTGATCCCCGTTTAATAAAAGGCCGCGTTGGGTGGCCAGGCTAATTTGGATCCGCGAGTTTTCGGGGGTCGTAGCCGGAAATAAGGTTGGGTTAGTCCAAACACCGAATGTTTTAGGATACCCGGGCTGGGCCTTAAACGATTCGTACGCCGGATCAACCGCCGGGACTATCGGCTTTTCCAATTTCGTGATCTTGAATGAAGCACATCCACCCAGACTCCATGCCACAGAAATGAGCGCAGCACTCTTTAAAACGTTTTGAAGGAGGGGCATAAAATGGGGGTTCGAAAGTCTCGAAATCACGTTCGTTAAATAAGCACAAATCCTGCCAAAACGAAAGCCTCTGTCCCCTCCCCCTCAACACACGCTTCCTTTCACCATTTCCAGACTTCTCTCCACACAAACACGCCTCCCCCAACAGCCCCGCGCTCGCATGAAACTATTTCAATTCCCCGATCTTCACCTCCTCCACCTACCTCATTGTTTACGCCAGAATACTAAAGCAACAAATCCCGAGGGACGCTATGGGGCCTATGCCATGTGGCTTATAGGCAAACCAGAGTGGGCTGAGATTACTATCCCCTTTGGGAACTTTAAATCGTTTGAACAAAAGGTGTGGAAAGATGGCACACAAAAGATTTTCCGGGTGGCCAAACTATTCCGCCGGAAGAATACGCTCAGCTAAAATAAATTCACTTCGTATTTTCGATCAGAAATAGAGGTAAAGCTGTCGCAGGCGGATTTCTCATTGCTGGTTTGGAGCTGGTTCCAAACTGATAAATTTATCGCCTCCTTACAGCGATAAGGCCAGTTGGCTTCAATGGTGGCCAATTGGCTGTGGGGCGGCCCCAAGCCGCCGAATGGTCAGTTCCGCTCAAATGCACCCGTAGACTCCCCCTAAAACGAAGCCCCACGCTGGCGGACGTGAAAGACTCCCCCATCGCGCGGGCCCAGCCCAACGCTTACGCCTCTGCTGAGGGCATCTCAGTCTTTAGCTCCGATAGAGATCGCAAGAGCCCTGACATTTTTGCGACAGAAACGGGCGCGTCTTGGGCGCGTCTTTTCCCATGTCTCGCGACGAACTCACTCAGGAGCGCCTTCTCCAACTCGAAGCTGAGTGTGCCCGGTTACACCAGGAAAACGCGATCCTTCTAGCCGAGGCAGACCCAACACAGCAGCCATCTCCGTCGGTGCTTTCGCCGGCTGAAGTTACCCCCGATCCGGCGCGCGTAACTTGGGATTCACTTCCGGCACACTCGAACGCTCACGTTCCGGGAAAGGTGGCCACGTCTGGATGTTTTTCGAACAAGCAATCCCGGCCGTTCTTGCCCGAAAGATGGGCACCTCAATCCTCACTCGCACGATGGAATCCCGCCATCAAATCGGGCTCGATTCCTACGACCGCCTCTTCCCGAACCAGGACACCATGCCCACGGGTGGCTTTGGAAACCTCATTGCACTGCCATTACAAACGGGGCCGAGACGGGATGGAAACAGCGTATTGGTGACACCGGATTTCCAGCCGCATTCGGATCAGTGGGCCTTTCTCACCAGTGTACCACTGGTGACCCAGGAACAAGTGGAGTCAATCGTTAGCGCTGCCGAACAAACAGCAACGCTCATAGGACTGCGCCCAGTGCCATTCGATGGCGAAGAGCCCGTGGAATATTACAGTGAGCAGGAGGAGCGCAAACTGAAGCCCCACGAGTTGCGAGGCCTCGCCAAACACACGTGTATCTTGGTCCACGCCGAACGCGGTTTCAGGAAAACGGTAATCCCCCCGATTGAGCCAGACGGCAGCGTGTGTAGTTGGTTTTGAACCCAACAGAATCGAACTCTGATACCTCGGGACTTGTCCGAAGGATCTTTGCCTACATTTTGGGGCTCGATGTGATCAACGCGGCTCTTCGCGTGGCTCAACAACGTCATGGCATCTATCAGCGACTCGGACTCGTTTTTCGGATATCAGACGACCTTACCTCGCAACCTTTTCGTTCCCGAGCGGCGGCGCTTCGATTCGACCAGCCTCGCCTTCGTACCGCGCGAGCGCTTCGCCTTTCGTCGCCGTTCTTTCGATACCGCCGCCAACTGCGCCAGCTTCTTCGCCTCGGCGGCTTCACGGATTTTTTGCAGCAGCCTCCGTCGCGCCGTCTCTCGGTTCATCGCCTGCGAGCGTGAATCGGAAACCGTGACACTGAACCCCGTCGGAACATGACGCAGACTGACGGCCGTCGAAACCTTGTTCACATGCTGCCCGCCGGGCCCGCTGGAGCGTGAGAAGACTTCCTCGATATCGGATTCGCGTAATTCTTTCATCCGGGCGGTGGGGTTGGATCCTAGTCGAGACACCGATTTTTAACAAAACCAAAGGTCAACCGCCTTGCCTCCCCTCTCGTTGATTGAGAGGGGCGACACGCACAAGCCGCCGGTCACGTGCGACGTATCATTGGCGATGAGGAGAAAAGGATGAAGAAATTCATTGATCTAGTGTTATGGTTCACTACAACACTACAATCATGACCTTTCGCCTCGAGCCCAATGCCAGCGAGCCGCTCTACCAGCAGCTTGCCCGGCAGATCAGGCAACGCATTGCCGGAGGCGATTGGACTGAAGGCCAACCTATTCCCTCTGCACGTCAGCTCTCGGCGGAGCTAACTCTCAATTTTCTCACAGTGAACAAGGTCTACGCTCTTCTCGAGTCCGAGGGGCTCCTTGAGATTCGCCGGGGCGTGGGAACTTTCGTCGCGGCGCACTCAAAAGAAAAGCGGGAGGCTGACCGTCTGCACTTGTTGGACGAGCTCATTGATTCGCTGGTCACCGGCGCACACCAACTCCATCTCAACCGATCCCAGGTCCTTCAACGTGTGAGGGAAAAACTCAACGACGCCATACCATGAACTCGATCATTGATATCCACGATGTGAGCCACTGCTTCGTCGGCGGGCAAAACGTTCTGAACAACGTTAGCCTGCAGATCCCACCTGGGAGCATCTACGGCTTGCTCGGTCGAAACGGGGCAGGGAAAACAACCTGCATCCGCCTCCTTGTCGGACTCCTGAAACCACAGGAGGGCTCCGTCACCCTGCTACAAGAGGATCCGCTGACTTGGAAGAGCTCCGTCAGCCAGCGGGTTGGTTACATGGGTGAGAGAGGGTTCCTGCCTGGGAATATAACAGGCCAGAGGCTGATTTCCTGGACCAAAAAACTCTACCCGCAATGGGATGAGGCGCTCGAGAAGCGCCTGGTCGAAATCTTTCGCCTCAACCTGCTGTCCCGAATCTCCTCACTGTCACTTGGCCAAAAAAAGCAGCTGGCCTTTCTGCTCGCCGTCGCCTTTCGCCCCGCCGTCCTGATTCTGGATGAACCGGCCGCCAATCTCGATGTCATGGCCCGGCGGCAGTTCCTGGAGGAAATAGCCGCACTGGCCCGGGAGTCGGAAACGACCGTTTTGTTCTCCTCCCACATCCTGAGCGATGTGGAACGTGTCGCGGACCGAGTCGGCATCCTCTCCAAGGGATCCCTCCTCGTGGACGAACCGCTTGATGATCTCAAAGCGGGCATCCGGCAGGTTCGCTTCTTCTGGGATCGTCCGGAACCACCCCCGGTGAATATCCCCTCAGCCTATCGGCACCGCGAGGGCCGCGGCGAAACATTGGTAACCCTTCGCTTCACAGATGCCGAAACCATGCACCAGATCGCTGAGGAAGCCGGATGCTCATGGGAGGCCCGCGGACTCAATCTGGAAGACCTTTTTGTCGAAATCACCGGGGAGAAATAATCATGAAACCGCTCCAGCAACTCTTTCATATCCTGAAGTTCCAGATCCAGGTCTACCCCTACAGATTCATGGGGATTCTGTTCTGCTGTTTTTTTATGGGACTGTTGCAACTTCCGAACATCAACGGCCTTCCGTGGGAAAACCACCCTGGCCCTGCCGTCGGTCTGTTTGCTCTTTCGCTGGGCGTACTCGGGATGGGGCTATTTTCTGGATACTCAAAATTCGCCCCTGGACCGTTACATGTTCGCTCGGGGAGCACCTCCGACCCTTGGCCGAGCAGCTCCTTTTTCTGGACCCGGGCGCTGGATCGCAAGTTGATCCAGCTGAGTCAGATCGTGCTCTATGCAGTTTTTGGGATCACCATGCTCTTGCCTGGCATCGCTCAACTCGTTCAATCCCTGGAGCCTCTGCAGATACGATTCCAGAGCCCTGAGGACAACAGCGCCTTCCAGCAGGCCCTGCTCGCCGATCCGCATCTGGGCGCCAACCAGTTCTATGATTACGCGAAAAGGATCATCATCGAGCTTCCTCATGGAATGGATTACCGGATTGGGCTCTATCTCTTTAACAATCTTCTTTTTATCCTGCTTCTCCTCTGGGTTTTTGAGGTACTGAATCTTCCCGAAAGATGGAGAAAAATCCCGTTAGTGATCCTTTCGATTCTCCCCCTTTGTTGGCTGAATTCGCCCTCGTTGTCCCTGTGGCTCCTGCCCTTGTGTTTGGTGGGTTTTGGCTATTTGGTACGGTTTTATAACCGAACCCCACGACCTTTTCGCCCTTTGATATCGCCGTATCTTCTGCCGGCAATCCTCGTACTCATGGTTGAAACCGTCGGAGTGTTGCAGTTTTTCCCGGCCTCGAATCGCTTTCTGGAACACACTCTCCCGCCCGCCCACATCTTCTATTGGGATCAATTTATGATCTATGCCAACTATCATCTCTGGCTCTGGGGCGGGCTCGCGCTGGCAGCCATCTTTCTCATCCAGAGCATTATCCGAAAGTACCTCCGCCCCTCCTAATACAAAGAATGTTCATCACTCGCACCTGTGAGAGCACGCCCCCGGCACTAAACCCGCCGCGGTGATACACCCACTCCCCGTCATTTCTTTGCCAGAGCGGGTTACCGATACCCAGGTCAACTAAACCAGTATATGCCGCCAAATCGCTCTTCATCCGGACGAGAACTTCCTCCGTCCCCACGAAGTTCCATTTCGAGAAATCTGGCCACCGTCACTTTGTGTTTCGGCGGCTTTTACGCCGGAACGGTATGGCGCGAAATCTCTGCTGACAAAGAATTGAAACGCAGTGAGGCGGCGTTGGCTAACGCCATGATTCACATCCAGAAGCTGAAGGAATCGACTGCTGGTCTGACGGAAGACCGCAATGCCGCGCGAATGAATATTGCAGAGAGTGATGCGCAGGTTAACGCCTTGCAAAAGGAACTCCAGGCGACGAAGGACCCGAACGCCAGTCTGATAAAGACCGGAACGGCGGAGGTGTCGGATCGAGCGGCAAAGGCGCGGACGAAGGCTCCAGTAGTTTATCCAACTCCGGAGTTGGATACGTTTAGGGCTAAGGAACTGGAGTGGATAAGCAGAAAAGCGAAATCAGAAACGATGTGCGCGACGACAGTTAGAAGTACCCGCTGACGACAGTTAAAAGTACCCGCGAGTGCGGGTCGGGTTTTCGGGGCTTTATGCACGATTTGCGGGATTTTATCCGGTCCCCTTATCTTTCTGTTTGGCTGCCTCGATGATCACTGGCCG
>CAMCYN010000043.1 GCA_945883955.1 Akkermansia muciniphila | reverse complement strand
ATCTGGACTAAAATTCATACTTTGCACGGCCAGTTGCGACGGCATTTCCAACAATTTGGCGCCATCTATGAGCCGGTAGATCTGAGGAGGCCGTTCGCAGACAAATCCAGTCGAAGTGGTGGTTCGAAGGGTGATGCCGAGAGTTTGTCCGTCACTTGAAACGGCCAGGATCCACTCTTTGCCCGGGGCGGGGTCCACCTTGAACAAATCCTCAATCTTGCCGGTAGAGGCATTTGCCGTACGGAGCCACCCGTCTTCCTGGGCTGTAATAAAGACACCGGCCTTTTTTGGGTGTGCGACAATGGCGGCGAAGGCGGCTTTTCCCTTCGGGAGCACGCTCAAATCGGAGGTGTCGAGCTTGCGCTCCAGATACTTCCACGAATGGTCCCGCAAATCCTGGGGCACCGCTTCCAACGCCCGTTGCATGGATTCACCGTCGAGATCCCGGGCGGCCGAATCGGCCAGGGCAATCTGAGCCTTGGCGACCGATCGCCGGGCTTCTTCCTTTTCCTCCACGGCAATCTTTTCGTTGGCCCGGGCAACGCTGGCGTTTTCCTCCGCGATGCGTGCATTTTGGCGGGCTAACTGTCCTTGTTGCTGCGCGACCCGGGCGCTCGCCCTGGCCGCTTTCTCGCTGGCCGCAACTTTGAGCGTGAAACCTCCGACGGCCAGCAGCAGGACTCCGAGCAGGGCCGACTCCGCCCGGTGGCGTCGCATCAGCAAAAGAGCCTGGCGGAGGAAGGAGGCGTTTTCAGCGCCGGTGGCAAACCCTTGCAGGTAAGCGTTAATGTCCGTCTCCATTTCCGCCACGTTCTGATAGCGCCCCTCTTTGGCCAGAGCCATGGCCTTGAGTGTTACCGCTTTTAAGGCTTCGGGTACCGGTTTAGCCGGGAGCCGCGTACCGGGAGCCTCGAGTTGATTGCGCTCGGGGGCGCTTTCCCAGCGTGAAAACGGGATGAGCTGGCCGTCTTTGACGTGGCGCAGAATTTGGTCGAGCGACTTTCCCTCAATGGGTGGGTGCAGGGTCAGGATCGAGTATAAAAGAGCGCCCAACGAGTAGATGTCGGAGCGTTGATCCAGAGCACTGCGCCTTCCGTGAGCCTGTTCGGGCGACATATATTGCGGCGTACCAATCACCTCGCCTTCGAGGGTCGTATCGAGGGTGTGCCCGCCAGGGAAGGGCTCAGGATGGGGCGCGGGATGAGAATCCACAGCTGCCTCTCCCACAAGGGCCGCCAGTCCCCAGTCCATGACGAGCACTTCGCCGAATTCGCCAACCATGACGTTTTCAGGCTTTAAATCCCTGTGCAGGAAATTTTTGGAATGCGCAAATGCCATGGCATGGCACACGTTTAGGAACACTCCGAGTAATTGGCCCTGGGAAAATGTGTGCGCTAACTCCGCGTCTCCGCTCCGCAGACCGTTGAGGATGGACTGGAGAGTGCGTCCCTTGACCAACTTCATGCTGTAGGCCGGATGACCCAGAGCATCCCGGCCCAGACTATAAACGGGCACAATGTTCGGGTGGGAGAGGTGTGCCAGAACTTCGGCTTCTCTAAAAAAGTGGGCATCCCGGGCACTGTGAGCCTGACGACTGACTTTCACGGCAACTCTTCGTTTTAACTGCGGATCCTCCCCTTCATAGATCCGGCCCATGCCGCCCTGGCCCAATTCCCGGTCCAGGGTAAAGGTGCCGCTCACCTCTGGGAGCCATGAATTTGGGCCGCTTTTAGAGTCAGTTGAGGGGTGCGGCTGATCCGGCTTTTCCAGAGTCAGTACGGGATCGACCGCCAGGACACCCTCGCCAATTTGGATACAGGCCGGGTACCCAGCTTCACTGGGTTGGGTGATGGGCTCGCCGTCCAGTTGGGTGCCGGTCTCGCTCCCGAGGTCTTCGACGGTGACCGTTTTGGCACCCAAAACGAGCCGGGTGTGGCGGGCCGAAATGCCCTCATAAGCGAGCACCACCTCACATTGCGGATCGGTTCCCACCGTGATCGTGCCGAGCTCCTGGGTCCAAGTCTGGACGGAGCCATCCGGCGCATAAAGGACGAGGGTGAAGTGGGAAGCCATAGCCGTACCGGTTTGATTTGATATCGAGAAAGCGCGTCGGATGGCAGCTTAAAGCATGGGCAAGAGCCGGTTCTGTCGGGCAGGAGCGCCGTGTGGCTGGCGGGGAAAGAAAGGTCTCTAAAGCCGCGTGAGTGGATGCTGTTAGATTACTTGCATGCAGCGCTTTGCGGAACAAGTGGGCCGTTTTGCGTCTGGCTCTTTAGGCCCGGTATCACCCAAAGATGCGATAGACCCTTTGGAAGGCCGGCTGCTATTCATGGCTCAAGATTATGATCCCCCTAAAAACCCTGACTCTTTCTGTGGCGCTGCTGGCCGTTCCCTATCTCAACGCTGCCGATCACCTCACCTTCCAGCCCAAGGAAGGTCCGGGCAAAGGCAAACACGTCGTGTTGCTTGCGGGTGATGAGGAATATCGCAGCGAAGAGGCTATGCCCATGCTCGGAAAAATCCTCAGCCAGCGGCACGGTTTCAAATGCACCGTCCTGTTCTCGGCCGAGGAAGACGGCACCATTAATCCCAACAAAGGCGACAGTCTGACCCATCCCGAGTCTCTGGATAGTGCGGACGCGATCGTGATGTCGCTGCGGTTTCGTCATTGGAAGCCTGAAACTGTGGCGCGTTTTAAAGCGGCCGTAGCCCGCGGCATTCCAATTGTGGGTTTACGCACGAGCACCCATGCCTTTAACGACAAGGAACTGGGGGATTTCGGGAAAGACGTGTTGGGCGAGAAATGGGTGAGCCACTGGGGCGGGCACAAAACGCAGGCCACGCTAGGGATCGTGGAAAAGGCGTCTGAAATTGAAGCGATCATGCACGGAGTCTCCGACGTGTTCGGTACGACCGATGTCTATGAAGCGTATCCGCCAGCAGACGCTAAAATTTTGCTTCGCGGGCAAGTACTCAAAGGAATGACCCCGACCGATGCGCCCGCCGATTCGCGCAAAAAGCGTTCCACAGACAAAGAAGAGCAGGGGATCAACGATCCGATGATGCCCGTGGCCTGGACCCGTGAAGTCGCCAATGCCGCTGGAAAAACCAATCGTGTGCTGTGCACCACGATGGGAGCGGCGTCCGATTTGCCCAATGAAGGGCTGCGTCGCCTGGTGATCAATGGCGTGTACTGGGGACTCGGTCTGGACGTCCCCCAGAAGGCGGACGTGGCATTTGTGGATCCGTTTGAGCCGACCTTTTATGGATTCAAAGGGTCCATTCCCGGCCTGAAAGTGGACGACCTAGATTTGGGCAAACCGATGCCCAAAGCTCAAACAACCGCCGCACCTGCCGCCAAGTAACCTCGGCTTCGTTCATTCTTCCACACCAGGGAACCCCGTCTATCCGCGGCGGGGTTCCTGTTTTTCGTCCTTCGGCCGGCTCGAGGTTCGCCCCCTGCGAGTTTTCTCCATGAGCCTGCGTTTGGTCGCGTATGTATTTTTAAGCGAACGCTTTGGAGCATGTATCTGCTCCATTTTTCCCTTCAACTCTCCCTAATTCCCCATGAAATTAAGTCCCCTCCATCTCCTCCTTTTAGGATCGCTTGGGCTGCACGCGCAGTCGATTGAACTCAAAAAAGGCGATAACGTGGCGATTGTCGGAAGCGGTCTGGCTGATCGCCAGCAACATCACGCCTGGTTGGAATCGCTCATCCACAAGGCTTATCCGGATCTGGAATTGACGGTGCGGAACCTCGGTTTTGCGGCCGACGAAGTGAATCTGCATCCGCGCTCGGATGAAGTTCCTACGACCGAATACTTCCTCAATATGAAGAAGGGCGACCTGGTGACAACCGTAGGGAAGACGGAGGTGACGTACAAAGCCGGGACGGATTTTCACGCCACCGTCATTCTGGCGTATTGGGGTTTTAATGAATCCTTCCAAGGGGAAGCGGGCCTGGAGGAGTTCAAAAAGAACCTGGATGAGTATTTGAAAACACAACTCGGGGCCGATTACGGGGCGGGCAAACCCCGGATCGTGCTGTTTTCGCCGATTGCGCACGAAAATCTCAAGAGCGCCGATTTCTCGGACGGTTCGGCCAACAATAAAAACCTCGCACTTTACACTGCGGCCATGGCCGAGGTGGCCAAGGCGAACAACGTCCCGTTTGTGGATTTGTTCAAAGCGTCTCAGGATTTGTATGCGAAGGCTGCCGCTCCGCTGACCATCAACGGAATTCATCTCACCGAGGAGGGGGACAAGGCGCTGGCTCCTGTGCAGTTTAAAGCGTTGCTGGGCAAGGACGCGCCTCATATGGACGCCGCGCTTGGGAAGATCCGCGATGCGGTTATTGAGAAAAACCTGCAATGGCATCACCGCTACCGCTCCGTCGACCAGTACAATATTTTCGGCCAGCGTTCCCGAATTAAATACGGGCTGGAGAAGGGGGCCGGGGTGGATAACGCCACCATTCTCGGGGAAGAACTCGCCCAGCGGGACGTGAAAACGGCCAACCGTGACAAGGCGGTGTGGGCCGCAGCGCAGGGGAAAACTCTGGTGGTGTCTGACGACAACCTGCCCCCAATACAGCCCACTCCAGCCAACCGGGCAGAGCCCGTACCGTACCTCAGTGGGGAGGACGCTATTAAACATCTCAAGCTGCCCGAGGGCTGTAAGGTCGAGCTGGTGGCTGACGAGAAGATGTTCCCGGAGTTGGTGAACCCGGTTCAGATGAACTTCGATACCAAAGGCCGGCTGTGGATTTCCGCCTGGCCGAGCTATCCCGAAACCACCCCGACGACCAAAGATTTCGATAAACTGCTCATCTTCGATCTCGATCCAAAGACTGGCAAAGCCACCAAGTGCACCACTTACCTGGATGGTCTGAATTGTCCGACTGGATTCCAGTTCTATAAAGATGGCGTCATCGTAATGCAGTCGCCGGATCTGTGGTTTGCCCGGGATACCAACGGGGACGGCAAAGTGGATGCTGCCGATGCCAAGCCCGAGCGTTTGCTTCACGGACTCGATGCTGCGGATTCCCACCACGAAACCAACTCGATCTGCTACGAGCCGGGTGGTGCCATGTATCTGAGCGACGGGGTGTTTCATCGCACCAACGTGGAGACGGCCGCTGGACCCATCCGGAACGTCAACGGCGCTATCTACCGGTTCGAACCGCGTACGAGCAAGTTTGAACGCTACGTGCCTTACGGCTTCGCTAATCCGCACGGGCGTGTTTTTGACTATTGGGGGAACGACATCATCACGGACGCGACGGGCAACGCCAATTACTTCGGGCCGGGCTTCAGCTCGCATTTGGATAAAGGCGCGCATCCCGGCTACAAGCAGTTCTGGAACCGGCCGTCGCGGCCGTGCCCTGGCACGAACATTCTCACAAGCCGTCACTTTCCCGATGACTGGCAGGGGCAGTTTTTGAACACCAACGTGATCAGTTTTCAGGGGATCTTTCGCGCGGCGATCACCGAAGACGGTTCCGGGTTAAAGGGCGAAACAATCGAGTCTTTGGTGGAGACCGATATCGCAGCCAATCCGAACTTCCGTCCCTCGGGGGTCACCGTGGCCCCGGATGGTTCGATCTATTTCATGGACTGGTCGCAGATGCTCATCGGGCATTTGCAGCATCATTTGCGCGATCCCAACCGCGACCATCAACACGGCCGGATCTACCGGATCACGTATCCGAGCCGTCCGTTGCTTGAACCCAAAAAGGTGGACGGTGAGCCGATCGCTAATCTGCTGGAGTTATTGAAGGAACCTGAAAACGACGTTCGGATGCGGGCCAAGATCGAGTTGGGTAAACACGCTTCGAAGGAAGTTATTGCGGGGGCGCAATCGTGGGCGAAGCAGTTTGACTCCAAGAAGGTGGAGGATGCCCATCACCTGCTTGAGGCGCTGTGGGTGCATCAATGGCACAATGTCGTTAACCAGGAGCTGATCGAAACACTTCTAAAATCGCCGGAACCTCGGGCGCGTGCGCAGGCCGTGCGTGTGGTGTGTTATCAGCGGGACCGGATTCCCAATGCACTGGCGCTAATTAAGACGGCGGTGTCCGACGAAAGCCCGCGTGTGAGGCTGGAAGCGTTGCGTGCCTCGAGTTTCTTCAACGGAGCGGACGTTCCCAAGGCGTTGGAGATCGCGTACGAATCGCTGCGGTTACCGACGGATTATTACATCGAGTACTGTTTCAAGCAGACGCTCAAACAGCTCCAGTCGCTCTCGGTCGGAGGCGCATTGCCGAGCGACTCAGCGTTGCTCTCGGCTTTGATCAGCAAGCTGGACGACAAGGAGTTACTTGAGACGCCGGTGAATGAAGCCATCCTGCTGGCCCGTCTGGACCGGAAGAGCTACAACGTGGCGATTCGTTCCAAGGTGCTCAATGAGTTGGCCAAGATTCACAACACCGATCCGGTGCTTGAAATCCTCGCCAACCTGCAGCGTTACGACGCGGCTGGGGGCACTCTCAACGATGCGGCGGCGGAGCTGGCCAAAATTCTGGTCACCGCCAAACCCGGGAGTTTGGAGAAGGCCAAGATCCAGCTTCTGGCTTTGGCCAAGGGGGCTGTTCAGGCGCCGATTCGCAAGGCGGCGTTTGCGGGGATTGTGCTCGCGGAGGGCAAGGCGGAGGGAGCGTGGGAAGTGGCTAAGAGTGGTCCGGAAATCGAATCGCTGATTCAGGCAATCGCTCTTCTGCCCGATCCGGCTCTGCGTGCGCAGTTCCAGTCCAGGCTAGCGGAAATGAGCGGCACGGCAAAAGGCGGCACGTCGCGTGCGATTCACGCGGCACTGCCCTTGATGGGGCCGGTTCATGCGGACGCCAACTTTGCGTTGCTGGCCAAGGACGTGATTGACGGACGGGAGCGCAACAGCGCGGCCAACGCGTTGATGCAGTTGCCGCGTACAAGCTGGAAGAAGGACCAGGCTGGGGCGGTGGCGGAAAGTGTGCTCGCCTTTGCGCGTAGTGTTCCGGAGAAGGAGCGGACCAAGCAGTCGTTTGTGGAAATCAGCCAGTTTGGTCTGGAAATGGCGGCACTTGCCGAGAATGCGGCGGTGCGCAAGGAACTGCGTGGTCTTGGCGTGGCGGTGTTCGTGATCAAGACGGTGCACGAACAGATGCGTTATGACACCCAGCGGATTGTGGTGGAGAAGGGCAAACCCTTCGAAATCATCTTCGAGAATCAGGACGGTATGCCGCACAACCTCGTGATTGTGGAGCCAGGCAAACACATGGAGATCGGGATGGCTGCGGCGACGATGGGACCAAACGATAACAAGGACAAGCAGGGGCGCACCTATTTGCCGAAGGGCCAGCGGTTTATCGAGGCAAGCAGACTGCTTGAAGCTGGCCAAAAAGAAACGATCAAGGTGGCGGCCATCGGTAAGGAAGGGGAATACGAGTACGTGTGCACCTTCCCAGGACACGCCGCGATCATGTGGGGCAAGTTGGTGGTGACGCAGGATGTGGACGTCTACCTCTCGGCACACCCGGTGGCCACGGCCGAGGCCACTCCGGCCGGCGCTGTGCATCCGACACATGCGAGTGTGGTGGGGAGCAAGTAACCGGGTGGCTGTAGCTTGAAAAGTAAGAGGGGGGTTCCTGCCGGCAGTGGCGGGAACCCCCCTTTGTTTTTTGGAAAGCAGGTTGGCGGGACACCCCCGGAAGGGTTGTGTTGGGAACGCCCTAAGGGATGCCCTTAAAGCGCTCTAAGATGTTCGTTGAGCGGGACGGGGTTAGGAGTACAATCGCCTCCACTGCGGAGGCGTAAGGCTTCCGTCTTCCCCTCAGTTTTTAATCCCCTCTTTTTTTAGACATGCAAGATTTCACGGGTGGAGGTATCCACGCATTACCCTCCAGTTCATCGCGTTCCGTTGGTGATCCGGCTTTCGATGAGAAGATTCGGCAGTTGGTGGACGAGTGGGGGTGTGAGGAAAAGTCGGCCGGAATGATTCGGGCGATGATCACCACGGCCCTGAAAATGGCCAAGGACAACACGAGTATGGCCGACTTGAAGCTCTTTAGCCGTGCTTTAAGGGAAATGCGGACCGCCTCTACGGTGTTTTCCCCCTACCGCGACCAGAAGAAGGTCGTGGTTTTTGGTTCTGCGCGGACCGACCCCAATGAACTGGAGTACCAGGCGGCGCAGGCATTCGGTAAACTCATGCACGAGCGCGGTTACATGACCATTACCGGTGGCGGCGACGGGATCATGGGGGCGGCACAGAAGGGGGCGGGACGCGAGGCGTCCTTTGGGTTAAATATACGGTTGCCGTTTGAGCAGCGGGCCAATGAGACGATCGATGGGGATGCCAAGCTGATTGACTTCAACTATTTCTTCACGAGAAAGTTAAGTTTTGTCAAAGAAGCTCACGCCGTGGCTCTTTTCCCGGGTGGCTTCGGCACGATGGACGAAGGGTTTGAAGTGCTCACGCTGATGCAGACCGGCAAGGCGCGGATTATTCCCGTGGTGATGGTGGACAAGTGGCATGGCACCTACTGGCGGACCTGGAACAGTTTTCTAGCCGAGTACCTGCTCAAGCTCGGGCTGATTTCGCAGGAGGATTTCCACCTGTTTCGTGTCACGGACAAGGTGGAGGATGCGGTAGCGGAAATTGAACAGTTTTACCGCAATTTCCATTCCTACCGCTGGGTGCGCGACCATCTGGTGATTCGGATGAAACATGCGATCACGGACGAAGCGATCGCCGAACTTAGAGAGGGGTTTGTAGATATCATCGGTGACCACGTCCTGGAACAGACCGTGGCGCTTCCAGAGGAACAAAATGAGCCCGAGTTGTTGAATTTGCCGCGGCTGATTTTTGTTCCTGCCCGGAAGAATTTTGGCCGGTTCCGGTGTTTGATCGACGCCATTAATGTGGTGCCCTGGATATAAGTCAGCTCTTTAGAGGAAGTGCGGAAGATGCGCCGAGTGCAGAACCATACCGAAAATCAGCTCGAACGAACTGGCCCGTCACGGGTGCAGGGAAGGCGGAGTGTTTTTTCCGGGACCGGTCTGGAGACCCCCGACTTGGACGTGGCGGACGAGGTGGCTCTGGATTCGCCCTGGAACGTAGTGGTCCATAACGATCCGGTGAACCTGATGTCCTACGTGACCCGAGTGTTGCAGAAGGTTTTGGGATTTACGCGGGAACGAGCCGAAAAACACATGATGGAGGTGCATAAAACAGGGCGCTCCATTGTGTGGACGGGAGCGCGCGAGAAAGCGGAGCTGTATGTGCAACAGCTCCAAGGTTTTTTGCTTTTAACGACTCTGGAGCGGAGTTCATGAGCCGCAGAATCTCCCTCAGACGCAAAGATCCCCAGACGCTGACGCTCAGTGGGCTCGATGCGTTTTTTGCCGACCTGCTCCGCGAAATCCCGATGGCGGGGACTCCGGGGGCGCTCTCCGAAGACCGCCTGTTTCCTTCACCAACCGAGGGGCGCGACCGGGAGGCGGACGCCGATTGGCGCGAGTACGTGCGTCCCGAATTAGAAGAGCAGTTTTCCGAAAGCCGCAGCCGTATCGCGGCCGATCTGGAGTTGATGCGGGATACGGGCCGGAAGGGGTTTGAACTGGATATCCCCGAGGCCAACCGTTGGGAATGGATTCACGGATTGAACCAGGCGCGTCTGGCTTTGGCCACCGTTCATGGGTTGGGCGAGGAGGAACTGGAGGAACTCATCCCGCTGCAGCCGGCGGCGGCGATGGCGGCGTTTCAGATCCAGTTTTACGCGCTTTTGCAGGAATGGCTCCTGACGGAATTTCAGGAGGATGCGGACTAAACCCGGTTCGGGCGTTACCCCAGGACGGTGTGTAGGGTTTGAGCCAGGGTTCTGGAATCAAATGGCTTGGGAAGCAGGGTTCTGAACCCGAGGGATTGGGCCATGGCTTCGTCCATGTGGTCGATGTGGCCGGTGGTCAGTAGAATGGGGAGCTGGGGTTTGATTTTCCAGAGGGCGCGCGCCAGATCGATCCCGTTCATGCCGGGCATGTTGAGGTCGGTGAGCACGGCATCAAACTCGTGTGACTGGACCTGCTCCATGGCGGCTTCCGCACTCTGCACCGCTGTTGGAATGTACCCAAACGCAACCAGGCTCTGGGTCATGACCGATCCCAAAAGCGCTTCTTCGTCTACAAACAGGATTCTTTGCCCATGCCCTACGGGCAGGGAGGGGATGTGAAAGGCCATGCTCTCACTGCTTTCGTGGGCCTGGGGAAAATAAAGCGAAAAAGTCGTGCCCGCGCCCAGACTGCTGTCGACGGTCATGGTGCCGTCCCACGATTCGACGATTCCGCGGGTGACCCAGAGGCCGAGGCCGGTGCCTTGGCCGGAGGGTTTGGTGGTGTAGAAGGGTTCGAAAATGCGCTCGAGATTACCGGGTTCAATCCCGCTGCCGTTATCGACGACCTCCAGGCAGATGTAGGGTTTTTTGTGGAGTTTCGGGAGCCGCTCGAGATGCCATGCAGGCGGAATCGCCAGGTGAATTTTGACCGCAATTCGGCCGTTTCGGTTGCCGATGGCATGGGCGGCGTTCAGAACGAGGTTGGTGAGGATCTGCTGGAACTGGGAGATTTCGCCCAAGATTTGCGCTGGAGTGCCCGAGATGTCTTCGGCGATCTCGATGAAGGAGGGGATAGTCGCCCGGAGCATGGCGAGAACTTCCGTTAGGGCTTGGGAAGGGAAGATGGGGCCCCGGGGTTGTTCCTGGCGGCGGCTGAACGAAAGGATGGCGCGGACGAGGTTTGCAGCGCGGTGGCTTGCGGTGCGTATATCTTCAAAGTTGCGGTGGCAGTATGGTGCCTGAGCAGACATGCGGAGGCCGATTTCGGAAAGGCCGATGATGCCGCAAAGGATGTTGTTAAAATCGTGGGCGACGCCGCTGGAAATGGCCCCGATTGCGCTGAGGCGCTGAGCGTGGCGGAGACTTTGCTCGAGCTGATTCTGGTTTTTCTGGTACTCGTCGATTTGGGCTTTGAGCAGGTTTTTTCGAGTCTGGGTGGCCTTGTATTCAGCGGCGATTCTAAGGCGGCTGGATTGAAGATAGCGCCAGTGCTCCGGCGTGCCTGCCGGTTCGGGCAGTGGGGCCCCTGGTTCCTGGGCCACCTCTGTGAGGGCCTGGAGCAATAGGTCGGGGGCGATACTCCGGGCCAGCAGGCGTGAGGCCCCCACACGCAGGGAATGCGTATGGTCCTCCTCAGTTAGAAAATTCTCCGTAATCACCACCACTCGGGTTTGGGGCAGTTCGGGGTGGCGACGTATGGAGCGGCAGAGTTCAAAGCCATCGCCGTCCGTCAACACGGAGTCGGTGAGGAGCAGGGCGGGCTGCAGGGAAAGGCAGAGTGCCAGAGCGGCATTGAGATCGGGGCAAAGGGTAAGGGCGAAGTGGGTTTCCAGAAGCAACTGGAACGCCGAGCGGGGATTTGCGGAAACAAGCAGCAGTTTCATCATGGGTGGCGCCTTCCATTATTAGACAAGAAATCTGGGAACGCCAAAACTTCTGAGCCCGAGGGCAGTGAGCCTCAACGAGGCCACACGTGACCGGGGAGCAATCTTGTGTTAACAATGCGCATTAACAAATGAAACAGCGCCTCGACTTGCTCCTGGTAGAGCGCGGACTCGCCGAGAGTCGGGAAAAGGCGCAGCGTGCCATTATGGCAGGTGGGGTTCTGGTGGCCGGGCAGCGTTTTGATAAACCGGGCACCAAGGTGCCGGCGGACGCTCCCGTGACGGTGGAGGCTGCCGATCGGTACGTGGGGCGGGGAGGGTACAAAATGGAGGGGGCGCTGACGAGTTTTGGAATCGATCCCCGGGGCTGGGTTTGCCTCGATGTGGGCGCTTCCACGGGAGGGTTTACCGACTGTCTTCTCCAGCACGGGGCCGCCCTCGTGTATGCCGTCGATGTGGGGCATTCTCAGTTGGACTGGAAGATCCGAAGTGAACCCAAAGTGGTCGCTATCGAACGGTTTAATTGTCGTTTTCTCAGCGAAAACGAGGTCCCGGAGCTGGTGGATTTTCTCGTTTCCGATGTCTCCTTTATCTCTTTGACGCTCATTTTGCCGGCCGCTCTGGCCCGGGTGAGGGGCGGGGGAATGGCTGTGGTGTTAATTAAACCGCAGTTTGAATTACGACGCGAAGAGGTGGGCCGGGGGGGGGTTGTTCGAGACTCTCAGTTGCACATGCGGGCTGTAGAACGCATTCGGGATTGGGTCGCCACCCAACCCGGCCTGGAATGGCGCGCGGTTATTGAATCACCCATCCGTGGCGGGGATGGGAACCTGGAGTTTCTTGCATGGATCGGAAAAATGTCGGCGTAATTGTAAATGTTGGAAAGGCCGGGGCGGTGGATCTGCTCCGCTCAATCCGGCTCACTTTGAAACAATCAGGTGTTCAGGTGTTTCTGGAAATGCAGACGGCCGCTTTAGTCGGCGAATACTCCGAACACACCGTCTCCTCGCTGGCGCGCAGTTGCGACCTTCTGGTCGTACTCGGCGGCGATGGCACCTTGCTGCAAATGGTGCATGAATCCGGATTCCCGCTGCCTCCAGTTTTGGGGGTGAACGCCGGGACACTCGGGTTTTTAACCGGAGTCGGGCCCAGCGGCTTTACCGAGGCTTGGAACCATATCGTTGCAGACAAGGCTGTCCTGAGTCATCGCACACTCCTGGAGGTGGAAGTGCTCCGGGGCGGCGAATCGCTTCAGTCCACTTATTCCCTCAACGAGGTGGTTCTTTCGCGTGGTGAACGCTCCAGGCTCATTCGCTTACACGTCGAAATCGATGGAGTGACCCTCACCGAATACAACGCTGACGGCCTCATTGTGGCCACTCCGACCGGTTCCACCGCTTATTCCCTGAGTGCGGGCGGACCGCTGGTGGCGCCGGATTCGGGGGTATTTGTCATTACCCCGATCTGTCCGCACGTCCTCACCAACCGCAGTGTCATTGTGACCGACACGGCTTCCATCACCGTCCAGTCCTCCTCCATGCAGCATGGCGTTTGTATGACCTCTGATGGCCGGGATGCCTTGTTTATGGATCCGGGTGATGTGGTGCGGATCCGTCGTGCGCCGGATGTGCTGCGGTTGGTATTTCCGCCCGACCTTTCGTTCTTCGAGGTGTTACGCCAGAAGTTCAAATGGAGTGGTACGGTGGTCTAGGGCCGCGGCGGCAGGATCACCGTTCGGGAGCGGATTGTTTCGCAACCGGGTGCTTTGGAGGACCATCGGTCGATTCTTTCTGAAATATGGCCCTGACGTTGTCAGGGACGCATAGTCCTTATATTTTACCGGATATGTCTGCTTCAGCACTGAATCTAACTCCGGAGACTGCGATGGGTGAATTGGTGACGCAATTTCCTGGCGCGCAACGGGCTTTGTTTCGTGGCTATCATATTGGCGGATGTTCGAGTTGCGGCTTCCATGCCGAGGAAACCCTCGCCGAGGTTTGTGCGCGGAACGGCAACCTGCCCGTGAACGAGGTGCTGGCCTATTTGACTCAGGCGCAGGAAGTCGATGCCCGGATGGAGGTGACGCCGGTGGAAGCCGCGGCGCTGGTGCAGGCGGGGCGGGCCAAACTTGTCGATGTTCGTACCCGGGAGGAATTTGAAGCGGTGCATATTGAAGGAGCGATTCCATTTACCGAGCAACTCATGCAGGAACTGCCGGGCTGGGACCGTTCGCAGCAGATTATTTTTATGTGTCACCACGGGGTGCGCAGCCTGGATGCGGCCGCTTATTTCGCCGGGCACGGACTGGAAAACGTGCGCAGTCTCAAGGGCGGGATTGATGCGTGGAGTTGCGAGGTGGATCCGTCCCTTGCCCGGTATGATTTAGCCTGATATTATTCTTTATGAGTGATTTACAGCAGCGTATCGAGGCGGCCATCGCGACTCCCAAGAACCTCGGGGAAATGAGCGACGCGGATTCTGTGGGCACGGTCGGTTCGCCGGAGTGCGGGGATATGCTCCGGATGTGGGTGAAATTTCGGGAGGACGAGCAAGGGCGGCAGGTGATTGACCGGGCCACCTTTCAGACCTTCGGGTGTCAGACGGCGATTGCCGTGGCCAGTGTGGCCACGGAGCTGGTGGCAGGGAAAACCGTAGAGGAGGCCCTGGCAATGTCCGGCGAGGAATTGTCGGCTCCGCTCGGGGCTTTACCCCCGATGAAAATCCATTGCGCCCAGCTTGTGGAAGGCGCTTTGCGTTCGGCGCTGGCTTCGGAAAAACCGGCGCCCGAGCCGGCCCCGTCTACCGCACCATCCCAGGCTCCTTCGTTAGTGGACAGCTTCCGGCCGGCTGGGGCTGGCGAGCGCAAGGTTCAGGTGGTTCTAAAATCGCCCAAGGTTTCTTAAAAATATGCACGATAACTCTGAAAAACTGCTGCTGCGCGATTGTGACGCTGTCCGAATTCCCAGTGGCGACCCGATGCGCCTGCTGAAGGGGGCTTCTGTGACCATCACTCAGGCTTTGGGAGGAAGTTACACGGTGGCGACCTCCGAAGGTCTGGTGAGAATCAGGGACGTCGATGCGGATGCGCTGGGGCTTGAGCCGGCGGTTTCTCCCAGGGGCGCAAACGGCTCCGTAAGCACGGTCCCGGTGGACGAAGGCGCCGTGTGGACCCAGTTGAAGACGTGTTATGATCCGGAAATCCCGGTTAATATCGTCGACCTCGGCCTGGTTTATGATTGTGCAGTGGTCCAAACCGAAGGGGAGCCGGCCCGAGTCTCGGTGAAAATGACCCTGACAGCGCCCGGATGCGGGATGGGGCCGGTGATTGCCCGCGAAGCGGAGGACAAAATTTTAGGGATCCCCGGCGTGGGCGAAGCGGCGGTGGAGGTGGTGTGGGATCCGGCCTGGAGCCAGTCGATGATCAGCGAAGTTGGAAAGATGAAGCTGGGGCTGATCTAGCCGGTTTGTGGTCCTGAATCTGTTTACGCTCTGAGTTTGTCATCCCATTGTTTGATCCGATGAAATTCCCCTCTGCTTCCGCGCTGGTGTTTGTGGCCAGTTCGCTTGGTTTTTCGCCCCTTTTTGGAGCACAGACTACTATTTTTCAGCGTTCTCAAACCGCTGAGGAGAGAGAGGGTAAAGAGAAAGCCAAGGCGGAGTCCAAAGTGAAAAACTTTGGCGCCCCGCTTCGTCAGAGGACTTTGTCCGGGAATGTCACCCTCGACGAGGCTGTGACTCTGGCTTTGCGCCAGAACCCGGACGTACTCCGGAGCGTGCGGGAGATCGAGCGGGTGCACGGTCAAATTGTGGAGGTGCGAGCGCAGGCGCTCCCTCATTTGGGGGTCACTGGATCGTTTACTAATACCGACCCACATTTGACGATGGTGGGCATTCCCGGGGCGTTCATCCAGAGGAATGCCTGGACGATTGCGTTGGAGTTACGGCAAGCCATTTATGCAGGGGGACAGGTGAGTTCGGCCATCGCGGTGGCCAAACTCAGTCAGGGGGCGGCTTATTATAATCTTCGCGACGTCCTTGATCGTACCGTCAGTGAGGTGCGTAAGCAGTTTGCCCAAGTGCTGGTCACGGCTGCCCTGATTGACGTGGCGCAGGAATCGGTCGAACTGGCCGCCAAACAACTCGCGGACACCAAAAACCGGTTCGCCGCCGGAACCGTGCCGCGTTTTAACGTACTCCGGGCCGAAGTGGAGCTGGCCAGTGTGAAGCCTGTTTTGATCCGTGCCAAAAACGACTCCCTGATCGCCCGTTTGCAGCTGGCCAAAATTCTCGGGCTGGACGCTGCGCCCGATGGTAAACCCACCTTTGAGTGTATCGGCGAGCTCCGTGTCGAAAAGCAGTCCCTTGCATTGCCCGATGCGCTGAGTTTGGGGCGCGCCCTCCGGCCTTTTCTCAAGTCTCAAAGGGAGCAAATCCTGATTGAAAAAGAACGCATCACCATTGCTCAGGCCGGGTTTAAACCCCGACTCGACGCCAATGCCAACTACCAGGTGCGTATGAATCCCAGGACCGGCAACTTGGGGGATTCGCTGAATGGATATTTCCTCGGCGTGACCGGACGCTGGAACATTTTCGACAGTTTCGAAACTGTCGGCCAGGTCAGTCAGGCCCGAGCCCGCTTTGATTCGGCCCTGGTCACTTACCAAGATTCCGTTCAGCAGGTGGAGCTGGAAGTCCAACGGGCGTTTGCTGATTTGCAGCAGTACCGCGAGACCATTGAGAGTCAGCAAAAGAACGTGCAGCAGGCTCTGGAAGCCCTGCGTCTGGCTCAGGAACGTCTGGCTGCCGGTGCCGGAACCCAACTCGAAGTGCTCGATGCCCGGGTGGCCCTGACGCGTGCCCGTAATACCGAACTTCAGGCTCAGGGAGATTATGTGCGGGCCCTTGCCGAATTCGACCGCGCCACGGGGATTACCACGGTTTATTCGGAAACCTTCAAAGATCCGCTTTCGATCCTCTCCAGGAGGATACTCCGTCAAGCTCCGCCGGACTCCATTCCTCCGGTGGACTCCATCAAGCCGAAAAAGAAATGAACTCTCACCCCCACTCCTGGACGCTGGCCTCCACGGGAATTCCCGCAGAGTTTTCCCGCGAACTCCTGGAGGTCGGGGCGATGAATGGGTTCGCGATCCGCCAACCGGGACTCGATCTGGTCGTGGATCGTGCTGAGGCTTTGGAAAGGTTGCGGCCGCTCCATCTGGAGCTCCAGGCCCAACTGGGGCTCGCCAGCCGGCGGTTATGCCTGGCCGAACAGGTTCACGGCAGCGAAGTCGGTGTGGCGGGACCCGGTTCGCCCGAATGGTTTCCTGGGGCCGACGCCTTGCTCACGAATGATCCCGGAGTGTGTTTGGGCATTTACGTGGCTGATTGTTGCGCCCTCTACCTGGTGGATCCCGACCGGCGCGCCATTGGCCTCATCCATTCCGGGGCCAAAGGAACGCGGCTCGGGATTGTGCCTAAAACAATTCAGCGGATGACCCAAGAATACGGTTCCCGGCCCCAATCGCTGCTTGCCGTATTAAGCCCCTGTATTCGCCCGCCGGCTTACGACGTGGATTTCGCCGCCGAGATTCGCTCGCAGTGCCTTGAGTTGGGCGTGGGGCGGATCTCGGACTGTGGGATCTGCACCGGTGTCGAGATGGACCGGTATTATTCGTACCGTCGCGAAGCGGGGAAGACGGGCCGGATGCTGGCGTTGCTTGCGTTGTCTGTCTGAAAAGGAACGGGGGCGTCATCATGCCCGTCCAGGGCCGATTGGGTGCTCCCGACACACCGAATTCCGCAAGTACGGCCCGCCCACTAGTGCACTGCGGGCCGCGAAAGGAAAATCCAGTCCAGTCACCGACAGCGGTTTGTGGGGCGAGGTTTGTGGGGCGACGAAAGGACGGGCCGAGTGCTCGGGTTGCCGCAGGAGGGCTATCTTTCCATCCGACCCAGGCAGCGCAGCAGGTAGGGCAGGAGCTGTTTCTTTCTCGAAACGACCCCGGCCAGTTTCCAGATAAACGGGGAATGGTCGGGGTAATCGATGGTTTTCAGGAAAGCGTCGTCGCCGCGGACTAACAGCAGGGAGGTTTGCAGCGTGATGTCCGTGACGAGCAGGGCCGCAAACAGAAGGTTGTGTTCGCGACGGCGTTCTTCCAGCGCATCCAGCAGAGGTTCGCGTTTGTCGTGGAAATGGTCGAAAGACAGTTCCTCGATTTGGGCGACATTAAAACGATATCCGTTTTCTTCGAAAGGCTTGGAGTCGACCATAATTGCCTGGTCGGGGGTCATGGTGAGCAGGGGGGATCCTACGGAGAAGATCTCCTTTGCGAGGGTTGCGGATTCGACTTCGGCGATCCGGGAAAGTTCCTCCAGAAGCTGACGGTCGATGGCCGTGGTGGTCGGGGAGTTTAGATGCAGGGTGTCCGAAATGAGTCCGGCCATTAGCAGGCCCGCAATCGGTTTTGGAATCGGAATGCCGGCATTTTTAAAACACAGCGCCACGATACTGCTCGTGGATCCCACCGGGTTGTTCCAGAACAGGATCGGCGTGTGGGTGGCAAAGCCTCCCAGCTTGTGGTGGTCGAGGATCTCTATAATTGGGATCTCCTCCGCTCCGCGTACCGCCTGGGTTAATTCATTGTGGTCCACCAGGATAAGCTGGCGTGGTATCGGTTTTATGAAGTCCGATTTGGACAGGATTCCAACGAGTTTTCCGCCGTCATCCAGCACAGGGAACGAAAACTGGCCACTGTGGGCTGCCACGCGCCGGGCTTCTTCGAGCGGGGTGTCACAGTGAAAGGAGCGGTATTTGGATTGTAACATCCTTTCGACCCGGACGGCTCCACGGGCGAGCAGTACCGTGGTGGCGGTGTCGTGGGGTGAGGAAATCAGCGTGACACCGGCGACGGCTGCGGCGTCGCGGATTTCATCCAGAACGCCGAGCCCGCCGGTGACGACGATAGCGTCCACCTTCTCTTTGATGCCGAGTTCCTGGATATGCGGTCGGTCGCCCACAAAGAGGATGACGCGTTTATCCCGGTAGCGTTGGAGACGCGGGATGAAAGAATCCTGGGCCATGGCCCCCACCATGAGCAGTTGCTCCATGGGTTCGGTGTCGAGGGTACCGGTGATGAGAGCGCCGCCGAAGGTGGCGACGATGTCGGCCAGCGAGGCCTGCACAATTCGTGCGGAGGAGGCTTCGTCGCGGGAAGGGAAAAGGTAATGGGTGATCTTGTAGGCGCTCAGGAGACCGAGACAGCGTCGCTCGGCATCCACTACGGGGAGTCCACGCAGGCGTTTCTGATCAATAACGTGGATGGCGTCGTAAATGGGCGAGTCTTGCCTGACGTAAATGACCTTGGGCTCCATGACGTCATTCACCTTAGGGGAAAGGTCAGTCATCATCGCCGGAGGCTCTACTCCGAACTTTTGGAGAACGTAATCGATCCGCTGGTTGGTGACGCCTGCCCGTGCCGCTATGACGTTTTGATGGCCGGTGAGCCTTTTGAATTCGGCGTAGGCGATGGCACAACAGATGGAATCCATGTCAGGATTCCGGTGACCGATTACAATGGTTTGCATGGGGGAGAGAGGTTCTACCGTAGGGGAAGGTTCCGCTTGAAGCTTATATGCCCCGCAAAAACACACGGGGTATAAACAACGACCATCAGCCCTGGTTTGGATGTGTCTATTCCATCCGGATAACTCCGCTAGAGAGACCAGTGCCGAGCGGTAAAGTGCGGCCCCTAACCAAGCCGCGTAAGTCCACCCAGCCAAGCCGGGGCTGTCGGGCTGGGCTGGGGGTTTCTGGAGCCGAAGGTGTTTTTAAAACCTGGGCGTTATGCCAGTTCGGAAAATGCCGTGTCTGCGTCGCCAAATCGGTCGATGCGCACGCCCATTCGGTCCATGACGGCCATGTGAAGCCGGCAGAGTTTGCGGTTGGGGTCTTTGCTGAAATCGAGCATACGCCCGCCCCGAATGGTACCGCCGCCGCCTCCGGCCAGAACGACGGGGAGTTGGCGGGAGTCGTGGGCGTTGCCATCGAAGAGACTGGAACAGAAAACGATCATGCTGTTGTCCAACAGGGAGCGTTCCCCTTCGTTGGTTTCCTGCATACGGGTCAGGGCGCGGGCCCAGAGCTTCATGTGATATTCGTTGGCCTTCTGATACATGGCCATACGTGCCGGATCGTTGGAATGGTGGGAGAGTTCGTGTAAGCCGCCCTTGATCCCACCGAGATACCCGAAATTCATTCCTGAAAGGTCGTTGTTGAGCATGAGTGTAGCCACCCGTGTTCGATCCATCTGGAAAGCGAGCACCAGGATGTCGAGCATGAGGTTCATATGTTCTTCGGGGCTGGCTGGGATACCGGCCGCGGGTCGTGGAAAGGTTGCGGCCTGCACGGAGGGTTGCCAGCCGCGGCCGCCGGTTTCCTTCTGGCTGAACTGTTCGGCACGCTGGATCTTCTGCTCGAGTTCGCGCACGGAGGTCAGGTATTCGTCCATTTTGAGCACGTCGCGTTTACTCAGAAACTTCTTCAGGCTCTGGGCATCGCGACCGACCAGATCGAGCAGACTTTTGTCGCGCTTACGTTTGCTTCCATCCTCAAACAATTGGTCAAAAGCCTGCTGGGGATAAATTTCTTTGGGGGCGGGGGTCGTCGGCGTGCTCCAGGAAATGTGTCCCGAATAGGTGGAGGTAAATCCGTCTTCGTTGGAATAACCGGGAGGTTCGGTGCCCAGAACGAGGCTTTGTACCGGGGTGAGGTGTCCGAGTTCCCTCGCCATGAACTGGTCCATCGTGATCCCTACTTCGATATCGGTCGTGGTCTGTTTGACCTTCAGTCCGGCCAGTAGGTTCATTTTGGGGAAATGACCCCCGGGCGGATTCCCTTCCACCGTAGTGGGATTCCACAGACCCTTGAAGACGAGCACCTTCTCTTTGAGCGCTTCGAGCGGGCGCAGCGAATCTTTAAACACCATCCCGGTGGGGGTGTTTTCCGCTCCCCAGTGATGCGGGTTTACCCCATTGCCCATAAAGATCACAGCCGAACGACGCGGAGCGCCGGAGCCAGCCGCATCGTTGGCGGTGGTGGCGCCCCAGGCCCGGATGGATTCCAACCACGGCAAACCAAGGGCAACTCCGGCGCCGCGTAGAAAATGACGTCGGGATAGAGAAGTGTCTGATGGGTTCATAGGAGGATATTCGACGGAGGTCAGGGTTTTGGTGGGGTTATTCACCCCGGCGATTTTGGAATTGGCGGCTTTGAATGATGGCCACGACCGCCCCGGCAAAGGTCGGGTCGCTGGACTGGAGCTGGGTTTTCATCGCTTCCAGAAGCAG
>CAMCYN010000042.1 GCA_945883955.1 Akkermansia muciniphila | reverse complement strand
AACGGAGTCAGCGTGATCGGCGTTTTGTGTTTGAGATGAAAACTGACACCCGCTCCGTACAGGTTGGCTTTTATATTCGCGGCCAGGCAAAGCCGGGACCGGATGTCCTTGGAACTTTGGTGATCGTCCACAAACCAGACTTCGCCAAGCAGCAGTTCGCCGTTAAAACCACCGGCATCGGCTGAAAACGCGTTGAAGGCACCAACGAGCCGACCGCCCAGCAGCGGTGCAATCACGTGTTTGAGCAGGAAACTTTTCCCGCAACCAATCGGGCCAACCAAGGCAACCGCTTGACCGGGCCGCACGCTCCGAACCGCACCGAATGGGGAAGGGCTCAACGCAAGTTTCAGCCCTTCGATGGACATTTTCAGGTAAGCCAAAAAGGTCCAAAACTGAGCGTCGCCGACTTCGTTGTTCGCCAACAATCGGCGGCAGAGTTCGAACGTCACCGGCCAGCTTTCGCCTAAGGATCCCTCTGTGTATCGTGGAATGGTCAGTGTTGGGATGGACGTGCAGTAAAAGAGCATCCCGTTTTCGCGGTGGAGGCCGAGTGCGTAGCCGGGCATCGGACCGTCGTAATCCAAAGCGTGTTGGGCGCGGATTCTGTACAAAATGGGATTCGCGAACTCCGCTTTCGGAATCCGTCCCTCTGTGACTAGCGCGGCTTTCACGTTCTCCTGGCTGATTGGAACGATTTGGCCCTCGGGATAAATCTGGAGGTAATCCTTCTCTTTTTTGCGGTAATAAAACTCCGAATACTGGCGTTCCTGCCCCGCTTCGGGTTGTTGCACTCCACCGATAAACATCGTATCCAAGACAACTTGCGCGTTCATTTCAATACCTCGGGGTTGAAATAATAGACTCGCTGCGGTTGGCCGTTGTCGCGTGTTCCGTCGGGAATCCGGGCAAATTGCGAACGTGTCCAGAGGGCTCTGTCGCCGCCCAATTCACAAGCCAACTGGAAGAACGGAATCAGTTCGTCATCGTCTAATCCGTTTACCCAAAACCACGCATGAAGTCCTTTTCCTCCAGAGTGCAGCACAAGTGCCAGTGGCATTTTGGTGGATAAATGCCAAGCCGCGGCCGCATGGGAATCGAGACCGGAACGATCGTCAAAATCCACTATGAGAAACCGGCGAGGCCCCGTGTTCGCCAACGTATG
This sequence comes from Akkermansia muciniphila, assembly GCA_945883955.1. GTDB lineage: Bacteria > Verrucomicrobiota > Verrucomicrobiia > Chthoniobacterales > Chthoniobacteraceae > Chth-196. The sequence continues at coordinate 19,699 of CAMCYN010000042.1, read as the reverse complement.
AGCCGACGGGTAACCGTCACTTTTACGGGCACCGGCGACCGCGATCATGGGGGATGGCGTGAGGAACTGCATGGACTCAGGGGAGTTCCATTCGGAAAGACGTCGTGTGTCGAAGTGGCTCATCGTCCAACCGAGACACAGCAGTGGATCGTCCGGGAAAAGACGTTCCAGAATGAAGCGGGTGTGTGCCGCCGTATCTTCAAACCGAATGGGGCTATTCTCCCAAAGATCGACGAGCCCGAAACCTTCCGTAACGAGTTCGGTCCGTTTCTGCGGGTTTGCGACGGGCCAGCGTGGGACGAAATCGGCTTTTGTTGAAGAGCCACTGCTTATTGTCGATCGAGCCCGAGCCTGAAAGAAAACTGCCTGCCACGCATCCTGGAGTTCCTGATCCGGCACAGGCCGACGAAATTGGTAGGTTTGTCTCCAGGCAAAAAGCGCATCCAGCGCGGACCCTGGCGAAGAGCCTGCATCCCTGAGAGTTGAGGCCGTTTTGAAGATGGCGGAATGGATGCCAACCTCCGGTGGTGGAGGGAGATAGACGGTGAAGATTTGCGGAGAAGGAACAACCTGAGGGACTGTCGCCAAACGGGATTCGTCACGAAGGGGAACAATCGGCATCCCTACTTTATTACCTTATGAAAACGCTTAATGTGTTCCGCTAGCGGAACACTTTGCAGATTTTCACGATTTTCTGCATTTTTTATGGGCTGCCGAAGACGTAGCTGGCTTCCAGACGGTTACGGAGGGATGAAGATTTTTCAAAAAACTTCAATTGTGTTCCGCTAGCGGAACGCTCAACGCCCGAACTCATGTCAGAGTGTGTGCTATGAAGTCCAAAGGTTCGCCAATTTCAGTCGGTCCGGAGTTCCTGTGTGATCTGTTGACCGTGGAGGAAACGGCGCAGCAACTGAAGCTTGCAGCGAAAACGATCCGCAAACTGTGCCTGAACCGGAGTATCACGGCGATTCGTGTCCAAAACTGTTGGCGAATTCCCACGGCTTCCGTTGCCGAATTTCTACGAGAACGCCTAATCCCGAGAATCTGAAGCGTACAAAGTCACATCACTTGCAAATAAGTGATGTGACTTTAGTCCACTATCAGACCGGCAGGATGTTAAAGAACTCGGCCGCCGTCGCTTCGTCCATAGGTCGCCGGTAATGACGGAAAATCACTTCGGCGGAGTTGCCCATTTCCAGAGCCAACGCATCGGCTGACTTTAAGAGCGGCAACCGGTAGGTTCCGTATGAATGGCGCAGAACATCGTTCGGCCATTTTTCAAAACCTGCTTTCTCGTAGGCTTCGCGGAATTGGCGTCGAGAAAACCCGATTGGCCCAAATTCCTTCTGATAACGCGTCAGCCAAGCTCCCAAGTTGGGCTGAATCGGAACCAACCGATAACGGCGGGTTTTCGAATGGCGCGCCTTCACTTCGATTTGGGCCGAAGGCAAATGAATATCCTGCCATTCGAGATTCGCTGCTTCCGTGGGGCGCAAGCCGGCAAACGCGCAAATCGCCAAATAGGGGACAAGCTCAGGATTACAGGCTCCCAGCAACCGCCGCACTTCCTCAGACGTCAGGATCGTCACTTCGCCTTGTGGACGTCGGCTAAACTTGATGTCTGCCGCCGGATTGACGCGAATCACACCCTGACGGCGTCCAAATTCGAGCAGCACGCTGATGTTCCGCCGGTACGACTCACGGGAAACGGGGCCGACTTTGAGTTTACGCAACCACAGCTCCAGAACCGAGGTTGTTAGATCGCAGGCCAGCGTCTTCTGAAAGGCGGTTGCAAAACGGCCCAGTTTGCTTCGCAAATCCGCAAGGTACTTGGGACTGGCGGCATCCTGCGTTTTGGCCTTCATGAAGGACTCGAACAGTTCAAGGACGGGGACCGATTTATCCGCTTCCTTGCGGTAACCGAGATAATGTTGAACGGCTTCGAGGAGACTGACCTTCTCATTTTCAAGTAACTCGAAGCATTCGGCGGCCTCCATCTTCTGTTTATCGCTCAGGCCAAGGGCTTGAGCCTGATAATTACCCATCTGACGGGCGAGCCGTTCGACGTACGCTTTAGCGACGCCCTCGCGTTCGAAGAACTTCTTTGTCGCGCCTTCAATCCGGTGGAGTCGTGTTGGAACACGGACCATCCATGGGGACGCGGGCGAATAACTGACTTTGACCACTGTGAGAACAAACCGCCTAGACATAACAAACCTCCTGATTTGAAGGCTGTTTTAGCAGGGCGAAAGTGTTCGTGTGTTCCGCTAGCGGAACAAAAAGCAAATACTTTTGATTTGGCAGTAATTGGCAATGAGGCCTTAACTGCCTTGAAGGAGGCCGAGGGTAGATCTCGGTAACTTCCTTATTGTGATGGGATTGAAATGGAGCCGGCACTCGGGCTTGAACCGAGGACCTGCTGATTACAAATCAGCTGCTCTACCACTGAGCTATACCGGCCTGACCGCAAAAACGGTTGTTTACCTTCTCTACTCTTCGCCTTTCGTGCAAGTGCCGATTCATGCCTTCGTCTGCTCATAAAATCCACGCCGCGCCCACTCTTCCATACAAGTCCATGCACACGTATGCTCTCCGCGCTTTATGTCAGACTCGCCCGCACTCGTCGCTTCTTCCCTCCCTGTCGCCGTTTTCGATCTCTCCGATCGCGCTTTCCTGCGCTTAACCGGCTCCGATCGCCTTCGTTATCTCAACGGTCAACTTACTCAGGATTTGCGCCGTCTGACTCCGACTACCGCATTGCCGGCCTGTATCACAAACGCCAAAGGCCGGCTCCAAGCCGTCGTTTGGGTGTCTGTCTGGGAAGAGGCTTTGATGGTGGACGTCGATGCCGACCTCGGGGAATCCCTGATGGCTCGCTTGGATCGGTATATCGTAGCCGATGATGTGCTCCTGGAAGATGTCTCCGGGCAGTTTGCCCTTCTGCATGTGACCGGAACCGACCTCGAGCAGATCCCAGAGCTGCGGGACTTTCCAAAAACGCAGGCCGCTCGTCTCGGTGAAACGGGTTGGGATGTGCGGATACCATTGGCGGCGAAACCGGCTGTCCTGGAGGCTCTCGGGAACCGGGTGGCTTCCCGTGGTTTGTGGGAATTGTTGTGTGTGGCCCGGGGCATTCCTCGTTGGGGTTTCGAGCTGGGCGAGGACACCCTGCCGCCGGAAGCCGGCCTGGATCTTACCCATGTGGATTATCACAAGGGCTGTTACATTGGGCAGGAAACCATCTCCCGGTTGAAGAGTGTGGGCCACGTGAACCGGACCCTGCTGCGTTTAAGTGGGGTGGCCGGGCAGCCGCTGGCCGCCTCGGGAGCCGAACTGCGGGTTGCCGGAGACGGGCAGGCCGTTGTGGGAAAGATCACCAGTGCCGTTTTGCTTCCCAGTGGGGAGTCCGCCGTCCTTGCTTATGTAAAACGAGGCGTGGAAGCCAGGGAGTTCCTGTCGGGTGAGGGCGGAGTGTTTCGGCGAGTCTAGCCCGGAGGGCATCCCTTGGAGCTGCAGCTTTGCGCTCCCCTAATCGACTGCGTAAAGTTGCCGCCCATCCCCGAAATCTGTGTCCTCTATGAACCCTCGAATCCTTTGTGCCGTCGCCTCTGTTTTTTTTGCTTCCGGTTCCTTGTGGGGGGCGGATGCCGTGCTCATCCAGTTTGAACGGAATCGTGAGTTACTGAATCCGGTGGGGATTGAGTTCTTCGAAGGGGATGCGCCGAAGCATGCCGAGAATTTCAAAAAACTCGTGCAGAAAGGTTTTTATAAAGGGCTGTCGGTTCACCGTGTCCTGCCCGGAACCCTCATTCAACTTGGGGATCCACTGAGCCGGGGGGCGGAAAAGGCCGATTTGGGAACGGGCGGCCCCGGATACACAATCCCTGCGGAAATCCGGCGCAAACATACCCGGGGAGCGGTGGGAATGGGGCGGTTGCCGGATGCTGTTAATCCCGCACGTCTCTCCAATGGCAGCCAGTTTTATGTGGCTCTCAAACCGCTTGCCGAACTGGACGGAGTCCAGACGGTGTTTGCCCGAGTATTTGAAGGTCTGGAGGTGCTGGACGGGATAGGCGGCGCGGCGACAGATACCAATGATTCGCCCGTTCAACGGGTGGTGGTAAAGCGTGCGGTGGTGGTGTCCGGGGAGGCGGTGTCCAAGGAATTGAATGCCATGAAAGAGGCGGCGGCGCGCAAAGGGCCGGTTTCGCTGTGGCGGCGGGCGGCGGTCTGGCTCCACCTTTTGTCGTAACCGGTACTGAAACTGCTGTTAGCTGGCGGGAGGACTGGAATCGGTTGTTACAGTGTCCGGTCTGGATCAAAGGGTTGTTATGCACTTCGAGCGTTGGATTCCAAAGATGCTTCTAGCCGTGTCGCTGAGCCTTGTCTCGGTGGCGGAGGCTTCTCCTCAATTTGAGGCGGTGCGTGTCCCGGGGCGAGCTCTGGTGGATAACCCGCTTAGGGATCCAGTGGACCGTCGGGTGGCTGTTTTTACCCCTGAATTGCCGAAATTTACCTCCAAAATGATGACCTGTTATTACCTCCCTGGGTATGGCGGGTCGTCGGAGGATTTTTTAGGCGGAGGGGGAGCGCGTTTAGCAGAGGTGTTTCAGCAGCTGGCCAATCAAGGGATTACCTTGCGACTGGTTGTGGTGGACTGTCGCAACCGCTGGGGGGGTAGTCAGTACATAAATTCAACGGCACAGGGCAACTATGCGGATTATTTGTTGGATGACGTGATTCCGTTTCTGGAGAAAAAATACGGGACTCCGGCCACGCCGAGGGACCGGATCATCGCCGGACATTCCAGCGGGGGATTCGGCGCACTGCGGGTGGCCATGATGGCTCCCGAACGGTTTGGAGCCATTGTGGCTCTGTCGCCGGACTCGGATTTTGAAATCACTCACCGTCCGCTGGCGCAGGCGGATGTGGTGGCCAATGTCACCCCGCAGCAGTTGCGTTCCTACATCGCGCCGCGAGGGAAGATGGTGCTGCCGTCGAATAATCTGGTGGCCATCATGTTGGGGCTTTCGGCGGCGTATGCGTCCAAAGGGCCGAACGAACCCGGGCAATTTCACTGGCTGTATAGCGAGCAGGGAGCCTGGCAGGAAGACGTCTGGCAAAACTGGCTGGAAGAGGATCCGGTAGTGATAGCGCGCCGGAACCCGTTTGTGTTTATGCCCTATCATCGGATTTATCTGGATGGGGCCGAGCACGATGAATTCGGAGCCCAGAAAGGAGCCAGAGCGTTGCGGGACGCTATTCAGTCCAATACCCGGGTGGAGTTTTATGAGTCGGCGGACGGACATGCCGACTACATTGAAGAGCGTCTGGCGCGCGGACTGGAATGGGTTTTTGGGCGTAAACCGCGGGCCGTGGCGGGACGTTAGAGTGAGGGGTATATTTTTTTCAGAAAGATTTTAAACCATGAGCCGATTTGTTTGCCGTTGGGCCTGGAGCGCGTTGCCAATCCTGCTGGGCGGACCGCTGCTCCCGTTGGCTTGTGGAGCGGAAGATGCGGGGGTGTTGTGGAATGCCGTGGTGGCGCTGGACGCCGGCCCCGGCCAGTTTCCGCGTACCATCGACGAGGCCAAGGTGCTTTATACCAAACATGTTGTCGCCCAGGAAGGGGCCGTGCGGCGGTTTCTGGAGGCGGCGCCTGCAGGCGATTCCCGTCTGTTTGAAGCGCAGATGCGGTTGGCTCGGGTATTAACGATCCGCGCGGAACTGGAAGGTAAGGCCGACATCCAGACCGAGTCTGCCCGGATTCTCGATAAACTCGAAGCCAGCGGTTCGGCCGAGCAGAAGGCGGAGGTCGGTTTTACCCGGATCAGTCAGTGGATGCGCCGAAACCGGTTTCCGGACGCGGTACAGCGTCAGGAGTTGTTGTTGGCCGTGAAGGAGTTCCGTGAGAAATTTCCCTCCGACCGACGGGTGGCCCGTTTGTTGGTTGAGGTGGCCACGCGGTTTGATCGCGAACCGGCGGTCAAAGGCGAGTTACTCGCGACGGCCTCCCGGGCGACGCAGGATGCGGGGTTGAAGAAGCGGATTGCAGACGATCAGGCGCGGCTGGAACTGTTGGGGAAGCCGTTGAATTTGAAATTCACGGATCTGAATGGAAGGCAGTTCCGAATGGAGGACTGCCGGAATCGGCCGGTGGTGGTGTTGTATTTCGCCGCCAATTCGCAGCCTTCTCTGGAAGCCTGGAAAGCGGTGGGGGAAACCCTCCGCAAGTATCCGGAGGCGGTGCGGGTGGGGATTAGTCTGGATGAGGATCGGGTGGCGATGGAGCGCGTCCGGAAGGTTTTTGGGGAGAACTGGGTGATTGCCTGGGATGGGCGTGGGTGGATGAGTTCGCTGGCGCGGCGGTGGGGCGTCAACGTGTTACCGACCGTGTGGCTGGTAGATAAGAAGGGTGTCCTGGTTTCCCTGGATGCGCTCGAGGAGTTGCCCAAGCAGTTGGCTACATTGCAGTAGCGGGCGATTGTTCCGCTGGTTCCGGCGCCGGTTCGTTCTGAAGGATCCGCATGAGGGGTAATACCAGAACCCATGCGACGAGAGCGTGTAAAAGCACAAGGAGATCAAACGCGTGCCACTGGCCCGGGAGCCAGGAGAGCGGGCCTGTCGGCAACGCGTCCTTTAGGAAGCCAGCTCCCATGGCTCCGAGGGCGCCGCCGACGCCTGAGATACTCCAGTGTAAAGCCATGGCCAGGGTGCGCCCTTCTTTTGGGGTGTAAATTTGACTGAGGCGAAGCTGGCAGAGGAGGGTGCCGGTGTAGATGGCCCCCTGAAACAGGGCGGCAAACACCATCCAGGTGGTGGCGGCCGGAAGGGCGAATCCGACCAAATTCCAGGTGCCTGGTTTTGCGATCCACCAGGCAGCCATGGAGATTGGGCCGAGGAAGACCAGGCGGGTGAGAACGTTTTGAGAGCCGGCGCGATCCATCCAGGATCCCAGCCACGGTGTGAAAAGAGCGGCTCCGACGCAGGCGGCAATAAACACCATCGAGGCTTGCGAGTAGGAGGCGCCGAAGGCTTCGCGCAAATGGACCATGCTGAAAAACCCAGGGACACCCATCGTATAGCCGAGGGCGGATTGAGCCCCGACCCAGCCGGCCATGGCTGCTGTTAACACGGTAAATCCCCGGTTGCGGAAAGGGGAGGCGAAGCGTTCCCGGCAGGTTTTGCGTTCCTGAGTCCGGCGGTGTTCGGGTTCGTGCACAAAACAGTGCACGGCAATGTCGGCAATGCCCAAGAGGGAGCAGAGCGCAAACACCCACTGGAAACCGAGGAAGGGGGAGTCGGTGGCCGCATAGTGATCCAGCAGCCATCCGTAGAGGGCTGTGCAAACAATCATGCTCAGGCTGAGGACAAGCTGGCGGAGTGCCCAGAAACGGCCCGCCGATTCCGGGGGAACCAGGTCGGCCATCCAGCTTAACCAGGAGGCGGTGCCGCTGTTGGCCAGCAGGTTGCTTAAACCGAGGGCGGCAATGAGAAAGACGGGCCACAGCTCGCGATTGTCGGGGAAAAGCCACGGGAGCAAAGCTGGGGAAGCCCACAGGATCCGGTGCAGGGTGGTGACGATGGCCCAGAACGGTTTACGGCGTTTCATCGATTCGGCGATGAAGGCGGCGGGGATTTGGGCGAGCATGGCGATTTGCCAGGCGGCGGAGAGAATCCCGAGCTGGGTGGAGCTAGCATTGACCGCTTGCATCAGGAGGGGAAGCGGAGCCCCGAGTGGGGCGCATAACCAGAACATACCGAGGGCTCCAGAGACGATGTTCAGGCGGAGCGCGCGGTTCATGAATGGGAGGGGGGCGGGTGGAGAATCCCAGGCGGGCAGAGGCGAACACCCCGGGGAACTCCGGCAAAGCATCCCCTCCGAACCCTCTTTTGCCGATGGCATTTTTCAGCGGATTTACCTGCAGGGTTGGGGCGCTATTCTTTAAAACTTCCGACTATGGCTTGGCTGGCTGCCGGGTAGTCCTGATGTATCCCATCTCGCCCTTCTTTTCCCATGCCGCGCTTTCCCCTACCGCGTCTGGCTCTTTTGGCCTGTACCCTTTTTTCCGGGCAGCTCCAGGGGGCTCCGGCAGCCGTTCGTCCCCCGAATGTGCTCTTGATTGTGGCGGAAGGGATGGGGTTTTCGGATGCCGGATGTTACGGTGGCGAGATTGCAACACCTTGCCTGGACTGGCTTTCTGGGAATGGGGTCCGGTTTTCTCAAGCCTACAACACGGCTGGTGGGGCCGATACCCAGCTGGCTTTGTTGAGCGGGTATTACGCACGACATCTTAAGCGCGAGTCGCTGCCGGGGGCCGCTCCTATCGCCGGGCGCTCTCGTCCGGTTTGGGGGCAATTCCTGCCCGAACTCTTAAAACCGGCGGGTTATCGCAGCTATCACTCCGGCAAATGGCTGCTGGCTGGGACGCCCCGCGAGGCAGGCTTTGAGCGTTCTTACACTTTGCCTGAAGATACCCACCAGTTTGGCCCCCTGGCGCATCTGTTGGATGGGCAACCCCTGCCCGCACCCCAGGACGGTTACTACTCGACCTCGGCTATTACCGAACACGCCATCGAGTTCCTCAAACAACACGCCGAGTTGCAACCGAAGGCGCCTTTTTTTGCCTGCGTGACCTTCAGTGCTCCGCACTTCCCGCTACAGGCTCCGCTCGAAGACGTGGCCCGTTACCGGACTCGGTTTCATGGTGGCACGGATAATCTGCGTCAGGACCGCTTGCAGAGGCTGTGGGGGTTCGGGATGCTTTCCAATGCCGAGCTTTCTCCTCCGACTTTGCCAGCGAGGCGCTGGACGGAGTTGTCCCGCATAGAGCAGGAGGCTTTTGAGACCCGGATGGAAATCCATGCGGCGATGGTCGAGCGGATGGACCGCGAGATTGGGCGGCTCCTGGAACAGCTTCAGGCGGGCAAGGTTTGGGAGAACACCCTGGTGTTATTTTTAAGCAGCCACGGCGCCAGTGCAGAACGTGTGGCGAGGGGCGGGGCGGATCCGAAAGCACCGCCGTATCTGTGTCTGGAGGCGCAGGGGGCCAGCCTTGCCAATACCCCGTTGCGTTATTCGGGAAGGTATGTGCACGAGGGGGGAATTTCGACGCCGCTCATTGTTCATTGGCCCGGTGGAATGAAAGCGAAGGGGGAGTTACGTGAACAGGCCGTTCATGTCGTGGATGTGGCGCCGACCTTGCTGCGGATGGCGGGGATTGTTTGGCCGAAAACCATTGGAAATAAGCCGGTTCCGGACCAAGATGGGGTGGACTTGAGCGGAGTGCTTCGGGAAAATAAGGGTGTGCCGGCCCGTGGACTGTGGTGGGCGCAGGACGGGAATCGGGCGTTTCGGCTAGGGGACTGGAAATGGGTGGCGCTCAAAGGGCGGCCCGCGGAGCTGTATTACCTCAGGGCGGATCGGGCGGAGATGCTCAATCTGGCCGAGGCCAACCACGAACGGCTTCAGGAGATGGAGGTGCAGTGGAAGCGGAAGCTGGAGCACTTTGAGCGCGATCTCGCGGTTGACATGCCGCTGCCAGCGTTGAGCGTGAACCCGTAGAAATACAGGAGCCCACGCCGTAGAACCTTCATCCGTCTGGAAAAAGATGAAGTTTTTTTTTGGGTGTAAGCACTTGGAGCTCAATTTGTTTTGTGTGTAATTTTAAGGATTTGTGAGGGCCTTGTTGAAAAAGGTATTGCCTCCCGGGGAGAAGGGTGCGAGATTGATCTCGTTCTGGGGGGAACAGCAGCCCTCCGAGTGCCAGTTGGCCTCGGGGGGCTGCAATTTTTTTGCCCTGATCTCTGCCAGTTTCTGGCCCGTGTTTCCACCTTCTGAACTGGAACCCTTGCTTATTTTTTACGGATGCTGCTTTGGCGTGAAAAACTCCCTGACTCCTGGCTCCCCAAAGTGCGCGAGCGCCTTTACGACGTCCTGGTCGATCACGCTCATCTGGAGCGAAAGGCGGCGACCTCCGCTCTGAATCTGGAAAAATACCAGGAGCTGTTTGCCCATGTGCGAGAACTGAACGCTATTGCGATCGAAGAACTCCAGCACTTCAATCAGGTGCTCGACCTTCTTAAGCAGCGGGGGATTCCATTCGGCCAGCCGATCCGGAGTCCCTGGATCGGCGGAATGATGGCCGCCGTCCGGAAAGGTCGTAGGGAACAGGTGATTGATCACCTCATTGTGCTCGCTCTGGTGGAGGGCCGGAGTTGCGAAAAGTTCCAGATCCTCGCCAATGGCATCCGAGACCTGGATCCGGCGCTGGCGGATTTTTATGCCAGCCTCGTCGAAAGCGAAGGGAACCACTACGCAACCTATCTGATTCTCGCCCGGCGGATTGATGAGCTGGAAACCCACCGTCGGCTTGCGGACTTTTTAGAGCTCGATGCGGTTCTGATCCTCAAGGAGCACAACCTGCCTCTGTTGCATTAGTTTTGCGAGGCTCGGGAGTTGGGCGGTCCGTGGCGCCTCTCTCGCAACTCTCTCGCAAGCTAGTTTTTGCGCGCCGGGTCTGGCGACGGCTGCGAGTCCGGGAGGATTCGCGGACGCCATTGCGGGCTGCGGAGTGGGCCTTCGACCACGTACTCAAAGAGTTTGCTGACAGGAAACAGCAAAACCCCTGGTAATCCCCGGGCATTCAGCCGGGTGGCCAGGTGGATTTTGTCGTCAGGAAAATGGACTTCGCCCTGGGCATGGACGGAAAAGCCGCTCCCATCAAGTTGGAGATCGCGGGTGCTGCCCACTCCTTGCTCGACGTGAAATGTGGCAGTGGCTTGGTGGGCGGTGTCGTTTCCCAGGCCCGGGACGATTGCATTTAGCAGCGTCGAAAGAGGTCCTAGAAAAGGAATCTCAAACAGGTTGCCTTCGTGAATGGAAAGTTGACCGGTACCGTTGATTTTACGCAGGTTGGCGCCGTTGCCGGTCCATTGGAAGGAGGCGTCCAGGGAGCCTTTGGAGTCGGAGTAGCCAGTGTAAAGTTTACTCAGACTTGGAAAGTCGACGCCGGAAAGTTGGATCGATGCTTTGTGGGTACCGGTGGCAACCAGGGGAATTTGGGCTGTAAGGACGGTTTTTCCTCCCAGAAAGTCCGCTTCGAGCGGCGCAAGGTGCAACTGGTGACCTTCGAATAATAACGAACCGCCAAGGCTCGAGAACGGCAGCTTCTTGCCTGCGACCTCGTAGTTCATGCCTTTGGAACTCTCGATGGTCACGGCAAGACGGGTGTGAAGGGTATCGGCGGAGCTAATCTTGCCCTCGAGTTTCAACTTTGGAGGGGTTCCCGTAAACTGGTACGGGGCGAGCTCCGAAACCCATTGGGGCCGGATCATTTTGAGGACATCCGTCGGGTACATCTGCAGCTGGATGTCGTGAAGGAACCAGTTTTTCTCAAACAGATCGTAGGTGAGGCTGCCCTCCGCGCCGCCCTCGGTGTGCTGTACTTTGAAGGGTCCCAGCAGCACTTGTCCGGCCTGGAGCGTTAGCGGCGTCTCCACGTCCTCCATCGGGACGCCCCGGATGGTGCTTTGGCCGAGGTGAAAATATCCCCAGCCCGAACAGAATTTGAAATCGGGGCTGCTCCCATCCAGTTCCAGCTCCAGTCGCGCTGGCTGTTTGCTTTGAAGCCAACGAAACGACGTGGCAAGTCTGGCAGGCAGGACGGTGGCTAACAGGTCGACGGAAAGGTTACTGGAAATCTTCCCGTGGAATCGGCCCGGGGAGGCCAGAAAATCCCCCTTGAGAAATCCGGAGCCGTGCCGGATCTGCAATTCTCGCACCGACCAGCGTTCCTTTTCCCACGAACCGCTCGATTCCAGGGATTCAAACGGCTCTCCGTTTCGGGAAAAATTCTGAGCCCGGATATTCCCCGTGAACCGGTAGCGGGCCGGTGCCCCCTCTTCATTGCGGATTTGTGCCTGGATGGCGGGTCGTCTCCGAAATTCAAATCCGGCGAGGAATGTGTCCATGCCGAAGGCTCGGGCGAGAAGGGCCGGATCGAGGGTGGATTCAATCTGAAAGTCGAGGAGGTCGCCTTCGGGCTGCCAACGGCCGACTGCGTGCAGCCTGCCCTGATTGTCTTCGAGGCTTAAATCCTGAAGCTCGAAAGTCCCGTCCCGCCAGGTGGCGGAAATTTCCATCGAATCAATCGGGTAACCGCGGATGGCGATGTCGTCTGCCGCGACCTTGAGGGTGCCCAAAAGGGAATTGGGGACGAGCATGTCACCGCTAAACTGGAGATGAACCAGCGGGCCCTCCCCCTTGATGGCGACAGTTTGTAGGTGCTCGATCGCCTGCTTGAGCCCATGCGCCCAACCGGGCGCACCTTCGGTGGTCGCCGGTTGGAAGGTCCCCGGATTGGCGATCCAGCCTTGGGCACGAATCCGGCATCCGAGTACCCGGGCGTCGGCCTGGGCAATGTGGATTTGTTTATTGGGGAAAAAAAGCCTGGCACGGAGGTTGGTCACTTCCAGGCGTTTGCCGCTCGAGTGGTTGGCTTCGAGAGGTAAGGAAAGGCGGGTGTCACGCAGTTCGAGGGCGGTTAAAAAGGGGCGGCCCCGGGCGAGGCGGCTCAGGTCGACACTCAGCACGGCATGATCGATTTCCGCCAGGACGCGGTGACGGTCGGTGGTGTCATAAAGTGTAACATCGCGAGCGACGAGGCCGCGGAAAGGATCCAGCGTGAGCTGGCGAAAGGTGACCTCCACGCCGTGCCGCCGGAATTCTTCAAAAACACTTTCCCGCCACCGATGGGTGAACCCGCGTTTATAGCCGTACCACCCTGTGCCGAGTAATCCCGCCAGGCACAGCACGAGCAGGAGTTGGCCGGACCGGCGCAGGAGTTTGGCGGCGATTGTTTTCACCCAAAAAAATTAACTCGGATTGAACTCACTCAGGTTCCGGGAGGGATTTCTCGCTAGCCTAGGTAATGGAAGAGCTCCTCCAGAGTCTGTTGCACTTTGGGAAAGGCGAGCAGCTGTTTGGCCACATCCAAAGCACGTTCGACGGCCAGTTCGCGGTCGTGTCCGTGGTCGAGCATACGGGAGGCCGTTTGAAAGAGGTCGGGCGTATTGACCCCGTGCCCGCACAGATCCGGAAACAGGATCCTTTCGGTGGAGCCGTTGCCGCCGATGCACGGAATGCGGGCCAGCAGGGCGTCGCTAGCCACGCGGCCCGTGCCGGCGCGTGCGTCGAGTTGGAAAACCATTTTGTGGCGGGCTACAATCCGAAGGTATTCGGGATAGGGAAGCCGTTTTTCGACGACTTGAAGCAGCCCGGAGGGGTAGCGCAACTGGCGGAGCCAGCGTCGGCCGCGCCATCCGTCCAGATTGAAGACGGTGACGGGTTCGTACATTTGGGAGGCGACTTCGCGTAGCCCCAGAAGGGCGAGTAAATGGTTGCAGGATGAAGTGTGCCAATCCCAGGTGCCGAGCAGGATGCCAGTCCTGTGTTCGGGGCGGCAGGAGAAGTCCCAGGCGGGTTCCTCCACCGGAACCGGGTGGAGGACGGCTTCGACGTATAACAGGCCGCAGGCCCGGAAGACCGGTTCGAGATCGCGGGCCGGAGTCAGGGCGGCGTGGGCCCGGGTACAGATGTCCTGAAATACTTCGAGCGCTGCCGGATTGCGCAATTGTTCGGTCAGTGTGGTCGCGCTGGTGTGATCGAAGGCGACAACCACCGTTTTGCCGGCGCGGCGAAGGTCAATGATGGCTTGGCGTGCGCGTTTGAGGTTGGCGTCCACGAGCAGGAGGACCCGTTTTTCGGAAGGGGGGATAGCAGAGGCTTTTCGCACGAATGCTCCCCCGGTGCAGGCCGCAAATCCCAAATAACCCAGAGGAGGAGCCAGTTTTGGGGACGGAACGCCTGCAAAGTCCGGAAACTGTTGATCAGGACAATCGCTGCCGGGATGGAGGACAAACAGTTTCATGGGCAAAGAAGGGAGTGGGAGCGGCTGGGCAGACTAGCCTCAATCTTTCACGGGTGCCAGCTGGCAGGGTGAGTTGGGTTAATTTGGGGCCGGATGGGGCCGCCCTTTAATTCCCCGAAATCCGTGTTAAACTGTCCGTGCGGTGAGGGATTGCGCCTGTCTGCCTCTGCGGGGGATTCTGCCCATGAAACAACTTTTGGTCTTTCTACTCCTTTGGTTCCCCCTGAGCGCGTTTGCCTGTGAGTCGTGCCCTACACCGAAGCCGGCTCCGGGCCAACACGTGGTGGAGTATGACCTCTTTATCTCGGAACAAACCGTAAGCCCGGCGGGTCAGGCCGTGCGTGGGTTTACCATTAACGGAGGTATTCCGGGGCCGACGCTACGTTTTCGCGAAGGGGATTTCGCCCGAATTCGAGTCCACAACAACCTCAAGACCGAAGAGACCTCCACCCACTGGCACGGGTTACTTTTGCCCAATGAACAGGATGGCGTACCGCATGTAACAACGCCCCCGATCCTGCCGGGCCAGACACATACGTTTGGGTTTAGCCTCAAGCACAGCGGCACGTACTGGTATCATTCACACACCCATCTGCAGGAGCAGAACGGGGTGTTTGGAAGTATTGTGGTGACGCCAAAGGGCGGCGAGTGGGTGAAGGCGGATCGGGAGCAGGTGCTCGTGTTCTCGGATTGGACCAACACCGATCCGATGGAGGTGATGCGAATGCTGACGCGCGGGAGCGATTATTTCGGGCTGATGCGAGGCAATACCCAGTCGCTGGCAGGGGCGTGGCGGGGGGGGCATTTGAAGGACTATTTTCAGAGGGAATGGGATCGGATGCCTCCGATGGATATCTCGGACGTGGGGTACCATGGTTTTCTGGTAAACGGGCAGCGACAGACGCGGATTGAAGGGCGCCCGGGTGAGCGTGTGAGGTTACGTCTCATTAATGCGTCTGCGTCCACTTACTATTACCTCCAGTCTTCTGCTGGCCCGATGACGATTGTGGCGGCGGATGGGCCGCCGGTGGAGCCGGTAAAGGTGGAGCGTTTCCTGATGGCGATTGCGGAGACGTACGACGTGATTATTACCATTCCCAAGCAGGGCCAATATGAGCTGCGGGCGACCCCCCAGGATGGGAGCGGGTATGTATCGGCCTATTTCGGAACTGGGCAGGCTCATCCGGCCAGCGAGCCGCCCAAGCCGGATCTTTATCAAATGGGCGAAATGCTGACGCTGGCGCTGGAAGAGCAGGAAGACGACGTGCGCGCCTCGCTGAAGCTGCCCCGGCCGGGCTCGCCTTACCGGGTGTTGCGGGCGGTAAAGAACACGGGACTGCCCAGAAACCTGCCCCGCAGAAAGATCTCGCTGCACCTGACCGGGGATATGACCCGTTACATCTGGAGTTTTGACGGAAAAACGGTCGCGCAGGAACCGTATGTCCGGATTAAGCGTGGAGAGATCATCGAACTGGAACTGGTCAACGACACGATGATGCATCATCCCATCCACCTTCATGGGCACTTTTTCAGGCTGTTGATGGGACAGGGAGAGCGTTCTCCGTTGAAACACACTGTGGATGTCCCGCCGATGAGCCGGCGCACTGTCGAGTTCGAGGCGAACGAGGCCAAGGACTGGATGTTTCACTGCCACATCCTGTATCACATGATGTCGGGTATGGCGCGGGTGTTCCGGTATGAGGATGAGCCGGAAGCGCCTAAGCAGAAGTCGTTAACGGCGGCTGGGCACGTGGGGCATCATTCGGACGGACTTGGGGAGCACAAACATGACATGAGGTATTTTTTGGGGGGGGCCTCGGTTCAATCGCACATGAGCGAGGGGTTGCTGACGCTAATGAATCCACAGAACGACCTGCTTGTAGGTTGGGAAGCGGGTTGGCAGGGCGTGGGCAAGACCGAGATGGAGGTGGACGCTCTTTATCAGCGGTATTTGCACCGGAACTTTCAGGTATTTGCAGGGGGGCGTTTTACGAATGATTCGGATGCCCGGAACCGCGCCATAGCCGGGTTCACCTATCGTTTGCCGCTGATGGTTTCGGCAAATGTGAGTCTGGACAGCGAAGGCGCCGCCCGGATGACGTTGGGTAAACGTTTTCAGGTCACGCCGAGGCTGGGCGCTTGGGGACGGGTGGAATATGACACAAACACGCGTTGGGAATGGACCGGCGCTACCGATTATACTCTGACACGGAACACGTCTCTTATTGCTCAATACCACTCCCAGTTTGGCTTCGGGGCTGGGTTGCTGTTCCGCTTTTGATGTCCGGCTTTCCTCCAGATCCCAAACCCCACTCTATCTTTATACTATGAGAACAAAATTACGTTCCGTTTTAGCGATCGCCTTCACCGGCTTTTGCCTCGTTGCCGGCTCCGTCCCGGGCAGCGCGGCCGAAGTCAAAGAATACGGGCTCAAAACCTGCCTGGTGAGCGGCAATGAACTCGGGAGCATGGGCGCCCCGATTCGCAAGGTTTACGATGGGCAGGAAATCATATTTTGCTGCAAACCCTGTATTAAGAAGTTTGAGGCGAACCCGACGAAGTATCTTTCGAAGCTTCCCGGTAAGGCATAAGGGCGTCCTTTCCGTTTGAGGAAGTATCGGCTGGGGGTGAGACAGGGGTTCCCCTGCATCAAGGGGGCAACCCTTCTCCGCTTGGTCTTCGAGACGTTCGCAAAATCAATGAGCCCGGCCGGGACGGCGATCGACTTGGTGCCGAAGTAGTATGCTGCCATCCATGGAGACATCTCGGGTCTGTATTGCGGCGTATTGAAACGTACTTTTTAAGTGCGGCCTTTTTGCGTGTCAGGCGACGGCGATCGGGGGGATGGAGGGGATTTGTTTTTAAAGGCTAAGAAAGGCGCCGCCTTTGGCCCCCTGTCTGCTTCCGAACAAGTTTGCAGGCGGACAGTGAGGTACGTACAATGGAGGTTTGTTGTATTGGTGGGTGTAGCTGCTTTGTAACAAAACTATTACGTTTATCTTTAGTTTATGTTCCGTATCTCCCAAATTACCGTTGTTTTACTCGGAGGCTGGAGTTTGAGCGCTCTGTCCGCAGAGACCGGAGCCGTCCATGCGCGGATTCCTGTGGCGCAGGAGTTAGTTCTAAGGGAGAGCTGTATTGAGTGCCACGGGCCGAAGAAGCAGAAGGGGAAGTTCCGGGTGGATGAACTTGATTTTAGCCTCAGCTCGGTAGAGGCGGCGGAGCGTTGGCGCAAAGTACTCAGGCAGATCCGTTCCGGGGAAATGCCTCCCGAAGCCGAGCCCCGGCCCAATCCCGCGCTGGTGACTGAGTTCTTACAAACGGTGGATCATTCGTTGAGTGTAGTCCGCAAGGAGTTGACGGGGCGGCCGGGCCAGCCTCTGGTGCGCCGTTTGAACCGGCGGGAATACAAGAATACGATTCGCGATCTGGTGGGAGCGGAGGTGAGCGACACCGATTTACCCGAAGATGACGACAGCGGCACCTTTGACACGGCCCGAAAGCCGGGCGAGATACTTCCCGCTCAACTTGAGCAATATCAGGTTCTGGCACGGAAGTTTGTTAACGTGCTGTTCGCTGCCGGAGCGTCGGCCCCGGTGCAGCCGAAGGTTCTCAAACTGCATAGCGAACCTGAGGAGAAAGCCAACAAGGCGATTTTCGCTCAGCTCAAGAGCGTCGATGAGAAGTATGAGCGCAACGTGAAGGGCGCCAAAGAGGAGTATGAAAAGCGCCACCAGTATTTAACCGACTACCTGGCTTTGCCTTACAAGGATACCGGCGTCTATCTGACCATGGTGGACGGGCACCGGGAGGACCATATTTCCGTGAATGATACCTGGCCCGCAGGACGATACCTCCTACGGATCCGGCTCGCAGCGGTGGACGGTTCTGCGGAGTCGCGGCGGTTTATTGAGGTGGGACAACGCGGGTCCGACGCGGGGAATTTCACCGTGTTGAGCGGACATCATGTCACGGGGACAGTCGACTTGCCTCAGACTCTGGAAGTACCGATCAATATTTCTCCCCTTGGCAGTCGCGAGTATGCGATCCGGGAGCGCCGTCAAAATACCCCGGCGGCCGAAATGGCGCTGTGGACCGAGGCGTTTAAGTTAAACGGCACGGGGCCCAAGCCGGCGGTATGGATTGACTGGGTGGAGCTGGAGGGACCGATAGGGACGGTGAGCGGCAACTCGGTGGGCGCAGCCTACGCACAGATTTTCTTCAAGGGGCCGCCCGTGATTGAAGTCCTGGCTAGGGGCGCCAGTTATCAACAGAATCTCGAGTACGCGCGAGAGATCCTGCAGCGCTTTTGTGTGCGTGCCTTTCGCGGCAAGGTTCCGAGTGCGGAGTATCTGAACGGGTTGATGGCCGCTTATGAGACTCGGCGTGGGGGTGGAGCGACCTTTGAAGACGCCATCAAGAGCCAGCTTACGGCAATCCTGACAGCTCCGGGGTTTTTGGTTTTTGGCAACACCGCCCCGGTTGCCCCGGTTGCCCAGGACATTCCCAAGTCGATTCCTCCCGGGGTGTGGCACATGTGGAGCGATCCCCTCGGGGCGAGAGTGGAAGCCGAGCTGCTGTCGCTCGACGGAGATTTCGTGACCGTGCGTCTGAAATCCGGCGCCACTCACCGGCTCAACCTCAACAAACTCGTGCCCGGGGACCGGGTTTTTGCCGAGCAAGCGCACAGTTTGCCGGCGATCGGTGTGCCCCCTCTCGATCTGGCCTATCGGCTTTCGTATCTTTTGTGGAGTGGCCCACCCGACGAGGCGCTGCTGGGCACGGCAGCCAAGGGGGAGTTGTTAAACCCGGTTATTCTCGCACAACAGGTCAACCGCCTGCTCCTCGACCCGAGATCCGAGAGTTTTGTAACCAGTTTTGTTCAGCCCTGGCTGGAGCTCTCCCGGATGAACGCTTTCAAATTTAGCTCTCCGGCGTTCCGGCATTTTGACGACAGCATTCAGATTGCCGCCAAAAATGAGGTGTATCGTACCGTGGAGCATCTTTTGCGTGGGGGCGGCAGTTTGAAACTGCTTTTGAAGTCGGACTTCGTGCTCGTGAATGCCTTGCTTGCAGATTATTATGGCTTGAAGGGAGTCAGTGGGGATGAGTTTCGCCCGGTGCCCCTGCCTCCGGATTCGCCTCGCGGAGGCCTGCTCGGGATGGCCGCTATTCACGCCATTGGCAGTAATGGGGAGCGTTCCAGTCCAGTGGATCGCGGCGCCTGGGTGCTGCGTAAATTGTTAAATGAACCGTTGGCACCCGCGCCGACCGGGGTCCCCAAAATTTCCCGACTCGACGATCAGTTGTTGAGTACTCAGGAGCGTCTCAAAGCGCATCAGGAGCTGTCTCAATGTGTCGCTTGCCATCGCAAGATTGATCCTATCGGCATGGGGCTCGAGAATTTCGATGCCGTCGGAAGGTGGCGTAAAGAGGACGTGTACGAAAAAGCAAAGGTGGGCCGCAAAGTGTGGCCGATTGAAGCCGCCGGGACTCTTTATAAAGGGCCGTCGTTTAAGGACTATTTTGAGTTGCGCAATATTCTTGAGAGCAAATCTGAGCAGTTTGCGCGTGGGTTTGCCGAGGTATTGGTCGAATACGCGCTCGGTCGTCCCAGCGGGTTTCTGGAGGTTGACCTCGTAGAAAGTATTCTGAGCCAGGCTCGCCAGAAGGATTTTTCGGCCAACGAATTTGTCCAGGCGTTGGTGCGCAGTCCCGAGTTTTGGACCCGATAGCGCCTTTTTCCCCTGCCGAAGCTCTCAATTTCG
>CAMCYN010000041.1 GCA_945883955.1 Akkermansia muciniphila | reverse complement strand
CCACGGGAAGCCAGATAATCGAGTGCCGGAGGCGATTGCTTCAGGCGCTCCTGATAATACGCCGCCACCTGTCCCACCAAAACCGCATCCTCCACCTCCACGCCAAGCGGGCACGGAAGCAGGGGCACCGTCGCGTTTTTGAGTAAAGGCCGTGAGGCAAAGGCGGCGGAGCCGCCTTTGTCCAACAGCTCAAAGGCGTGCCGGAAGCTGACTCCATCATGGATTTGCACGAACTGGATTGGGTTCCCGGCCTTCCCGCACGCCATGCAATGGAAGAGCCCCTTGGCAGGGGAAACGATCAGGTTGGGCGATTTCTTGTCCCCGTGGAACGGACACATCCCGATCCAGTCCTTGGTCCCGTGTTTACTGAGTACGATCCCCCGGCTCTGCACCAACGCCACAAGGTCGGTTTCTCGCTTCACGCGCTCAATTAACTCGTCAGATATTCGGACCATTTTGTCCTCCAATCTGAGGCGTCTCTGTATTCCTTGCTTCAGTCGTCATTCTTTCAACCTCTCCCGGCTGGAACACGAAGCCGCTCTGTGACATACTCGCCACGGAAGCTCGAACTTCGGTTCGGTTTTCGTTTCAGCCGGTTGCCCCTTTCTCGTCAAAGTTCAGGGGTAACCGGCTCTTTTCTTTAAGCAAAAACACGTCAAGCGCATTTGCACTGCTCTTAACTGGGTAGTATTACACCCACATGCAAGCCATTTCCAATTTCACCCAGTATGTTCTCGGCATGGCTAAAAGCGTACCTGTATCCCGTCTGCGCCAACTGCGCTTGTCCGCAGGTCTCACCATGCGCGAACTTGCACGCCAGATTGGAGAGGATCATTCCAATGTTCGATATTGGGAAAGTTCCGGCAAAATCCCACGCTCCGATGTCCTTATGCCTATTGCCACCGCGCTAGGCGTCACTGTCGAACAGCTTCTCGGCAGCGATACCGCCAAGAGTCGTACTTCCGCCAGTCAAAGCCGTCTTGGCCTGTGCTTTACACGCGCACAACAACTCTCACGCAAGCAGCAGCAGAAGATTGCAGAAGTCGTCGAAGCTCTCGTCGCTCAAGCCGCCAGCAGCAAAGTTGCCTGATCTATTCCATCCGCTAACTGTCCCGCTGCGGAGGCGAAGCCGGAGCATTCCTACCCACCGGCACCAACCTGTTCCGCTCGCTGAGCCGACAAGGGGAGGGGCCGTTTCCGAAGGGCTTTCCCCGGCTCAACGGGCGGCAAGCCGTTAGGACGGACGTTCCATTCTCAAACCGCGTCGGACTAAACACGCGGCGATTACACAGGCAAACGCTCCTTCACGCTGCGGCCAAACAGTCATCCCTGAAAGCGAAGGCTCTTCTAGGGCATCGTTATGTTCCGGCGAAGCCGGCTGGCACGGGCCCGCCTGCCCTAGAAAAGCCGCAGCGCCGAGCCCGCCCTGAAGGTGAGCGCATCGCGAACCGAAAGGGTCTGCGCCAGCGGCAGGCACAAGGCGAAGCCGCAGAGCGACCAGCGGGAGCGCTGACTGGAGAGCGGGCGCCGGGCGGCTACGACACAACCGCAAGTGAACTTACAACGGCCCGAGTGACGGCGCGGGAGCTGTCTCAGCAGCACCCGTGACGGAACGGTTAACGCAGCACGTAGGGTGTAGCTTGCGACAGCCTCAAGGCGTTCTATTTATAGCAATGATGAAGAAGCACTATTTCTTCCCATTTTGTATAGCGGCATCGACATCCATACCTTTGCTTTTTAATAGTTTAATCACCTTTAGCCTCCATGCCGCATTACTGGAAGTGGGGTCAATTCCATTATGCAATATTGGATACGCTAATGTATTTCCGTGTCGATTTTCCACCCATGGATCGGCCCCTTCAGAAAGGAGTAAATAAACCATCTCGTATTGATTGATAAGGGCAGCGTCAAGCGCTGGAGTATTGCCGTTTTTATCCTGAAAGTTCAAATTAGCCCCAGCTGCAACCAAAGCCTTAACGTGCGTTGGCAATAATCCATGAACACTGAAATAGACAGGCGTTCGCCCCGCGTTTGAATCGCTTGGGTTTTTGATGTAAAAATCAACGAGATTTGGATTTCCTCCATGTTTTAGTATTTCCTGCAGATACCACACCTCTCGATGTTGTGCCGCATAAAATATGGCCGCATGTCCATTTAATGCCGCCAAATTAGGGTCTGCTCCCGCCTCCAATAGGGACTTGAAGGTGTTTTTGTTATTTTCCATCATGGAAAATATAAGTGCATTCACGCCATTCTTTCCCAATGCGTTAATGTCGGCCCCCTTGCCAATCAAGATATCCACCTCTGCTCGCGTTGTTGCCCGCAATAATTCAATCTGCACTTTTGAATCAAAGCAATCCTCCGGACTAATCCCTCTACTGCAACCTACCAGGAACTCAAGGAAAAGCAGCACAGCGATCGATCGCCAAGATAACAAGGTATTCATTTTGGCATCGATTATAATTTAGGTAACCCCATGGCGGGCAACACGGAGTCTGCCATGGAATGGTATAGCGAGCTTCCAAAATATCCGACTCCTGATGCGGGTGATAAAGGGATTCTTGTCCCAACTGCATCAGGCATAAGTTGAGGGCGTTGGGAAAACACCGGGATATTTGTGCCTCGCCAGAAAAATGAGCTTCTAAGTCGATTGGGAAAAGCTGATAAATCCTGTAAGCCGCTGAGAACTTCTCCATTAACAAAATATGCCTGAATAAGGTCCTTGTGGCCTGACATAGACACTCCAGAACCCGAAAGGGTATTTGGATTTAAGCCTGCAGAATTATAGGTAGTCGCCGACATTTGGGTAACAAGTGCAGCGGCACTGGCAATACCTCCTCCAAGCGAGTGTCCTGTCAGCCAAATGTTAGCGCCAAATTCCTGTTTTACGTCCTGTGCTATTCCAATCCCCTCATCATACTGAGCAGTCTTTAAGCCGATGTTTTGAGAGCCATCAGCTAGCCAATCCCTAATCTTCGAAGGTTCTGTCCCTCGATAAGAAACGATATTTTGCCCAGTAACTCTGTCACGTAACCGAGAGGCCTGCATCCCACTCTCGTTATCCCATGTTGCCTCTACGAAGTAATGCCCAAACGCATGGTCACCGACTTTCAAATTACCATAAGACGCGTTAGACGCCAATGCCGTGTCAACTACCTGCTGCGTATATGGGCTGCCAGGTTGCAGTACGTTTGCATAATATGAGCGGTTTATCCGGGACTCGAGAGATTGTGTAAGGCCATCGGGTCCTCCCTGCACCCGTATACCCTGTGTCGCTATCCTCCCATCTGGGTCGAGGTTGTTGACCGGGTCACCGTTTGCGTACGAATAGAGGTCCATGCAGGCTGCATGGCCGAGAGGGTCTGGGGATAGGAATTCAGCCCACTGCCCCAATGAGCTAGGTCGCTCCGCTTATCGGACCGGAATCGGTTCGGGCAGTGGCCGACCTGATTTCGTCCACACTTTGTCACCAGCGCCAAAGACATCGTCGACTCTGAGCGCCGATCCGTTCCCGTGCTTTAACAAACGATACATCTCAACGAGATTAAATGGCCTCGATCCGCGCCTCCCGAAGACCACGGTCTGGTGTCCGGTTTCATCGACAACGCGATCTCTATCCAAACCGCGTGATACGGCAAGCATGGGGGTGGAGGTCGGGTAGGTGGCGATCAAGCGGGGCGAAGGAACTGGGCTAAATCCAGCCGCACCATCTACCGTATCCGGGGAGATCATTTGCAAAACACGCAACCCGTTTTTCCCATCAGCCACCAAAGCGTACATTGATGCCGCCACGGAACCGATCTGCACAGCATGCGTATCGTTCAATGCACCATCGGCATTATACATCCTCTCCAAACGCGGACGATTTGGGTTTTCAATATCAATAAACGCAAGCCCTTCAGGCCCATTTGCAACGTAAGCATAAGTTCGGGCTACATACAGTTTGTGTGCACTACGCAAAGGCACCACCGCCCCTTTTATTAACCGAGGGTGCTCAGGATCAGCCAAGCTAATCACCTTCAACCCTTCGTCGTCCGTCACAAACGCATGTCCAAACTGAACGGCTATCGCCTTCGGATTGCGAAGAGATCCATCCGCCAGTTCGCCAGCCAAACGAGGGCGTTCGGGATTATCCACATCAATCACCGCTAATCCTCGTGCCGTGCAAACATAAACACGATGCCCCGCACACACCGCGAACTCGGCTCCCTTCAACAAGCCCCTAGGATTGAAGTGATCACCGATAGGGGTTCCATCTGCGTCTTTTAGCTGAGTCCGGGACAGAAAATTATTCTCCGGACTGCCATCAAAGAGCGTACTGACTTTGACGATAATAAGTCCCTCGTATCGGTCGGTCACATAAACGTAGCTATAGAATGGATGAATTGGCTGTTCCTCGTTCTGGGGCAGTCGAGTCCGCTCCGGATCGATTAGCAGCGTACTAGGCATGGCCACCGAGGTGGCAAACTTCGATCGTACATAGGTCCGCTGGCCCCCAAGTGGCGAAACGGGCGCACTCGTGATTCTCTCGCTGAATCCTTTGTTTTCAATATTAGCCACATCGAAAACCTCCAGTCCTCCGGGGCCGTTAGCTGTATAAAGATACTCTCCCCGAAGCGTTAAATCGTTGATTTCGTGCGAGTGATGATCAAATGCAACATTCAAGCGCCGGTCTCTTGCCAGGTGCTCCTTAAAGTTCCGCGGATAAGCGATCTTCTGAAACGAACTACCAATAGGACTCTGTGGCTCGTCCAACTCAGTCCAGGCAACACCGTGTAAAGCCCCCTCGCCGGCAACGTAGGCATAACGTCCAAAGAAATTGACCGTGCCGGTACCAAATCCCAACAATTGGGTGATCCATGCGTTGTTATCTCCCGCTTTGGAAAGATGGCAATCGGTGCAATTTTTTGTGGTGCCCTTCGAGCTGGTCGTATGGGCAAAATGCGGATTGAAGGCCTGTCCGCTATACCCCTCGGCACTCACGGTTTGCTGCTGGAAATAGGTCCATTCACGGTTAGCATTCTGCGTACTCGCTATGACCGCACTGGAGGACCGGATTACCGCCAGCCGGTTCTTTTTCACGGTTCCATCTATCCCCAATTGAAACACATCATCCCGGATTACCTGTGGATTGTAGGTGTTAGAGTTTCGATCCAATACTCCCTCAAACTTGTTTTGCGCAACGCGCTGATTCGCCTTCATTGGCATATGACAGCCAAAACAACTCGTAACCCAGGAGGTATGGCAAATCTGACAATCCATCGACTTGTTGCTATGCGCTAACCGCGCGCAGGCCTCTTCCTCGGTCTCTGAGGCAGGCGCCGCCCCCCACGTGACGCCATCACGCTGCATCGTTTTAGCATAACGAGCCTTCGCATTATAACGGGGCGACTTTGGATCAATCACATCAACTGTTTGAGGCACCTCCCAGCGGATATCCGGGGACATCGAAGAGTTCTGAAAGAGCCGATCGCCTTCCCACTCGAACCGAGGCCTCCAAGCCGTAATCGTAGTCATCAGATCCACCGGCTTGATGGTCCGCCGGTCTCCGAGCTTGGTATCCCCGCTGGGCCCGGAGGTTGGCATGGTAATTCTGCCATCCACCAACTGTCTGGGGCGGGCGGAGGCGGTTCCATGGCAATCAATACACTCGATGGTATCTGCGGCACGAACCTCCGAATAAAGGTTGCCGTTCCCATGAACGTCTACGTTGAAGTGGCAATCCACACATTGCATTCCCTTTGCAAGGTGGATGTCTTTGAGATGCACCGCTTTTTTAAAGTCGGAATGCGCCACTACATTATCCTCAAGATCCAGGCGGTTACCTTTTCGATCCTGCTTAAATATGGCCCGAAAATTCCAGCCATGGCCGTGGTAATCCGCAAACTGCGTATGTTTTAACTTCGGATTTAGCTCCGCCACTTTCTCCAAAAAGCCGAGATCCCCCCATAAACCGCGCGCAGCCGCAGCTTCCGGGTTCTTTCTCTTAATCTGTACAACTTCGTCGTCGGTCGGGTCATGCTGTTCCTTCGGATACATATGCTCCCCATCCGTTTCCTGGTCCCACCAGATGTAACCCAGGTAAGGATTCACAAAAGCGTTCCCCTGATGCATGTGACAATTAATACAAGTACTCGAAGGCACGGACCGAGTGAACTGATGCAAAATCGGATGCCCACGCTCATTCTTGGGGATCGTAGGATCTTTGGAAAAACTGAGCCCTTGATTGCCATACTTACTCCACCAGCCCGAATTGGTCGGGGACCGATCATTGGCATAGACAACATGACAGGCCGAACAACCGCTCGAACGATAGTCCCCCGGGTGATCGTTGGATCCGAGAAAGCCTAACAGCGGATCATGCAAACGAGTCTTCTGAGCGGCGATCACAACAGGATCGACACGAAGCAAGGTTCCAAGCCCTCGTGCGGAAAGGCGGCGCTCAGGTTTGCCGGGCGGTTCCTCCAAGGTGGGACTTCCTAGCGCCAACTGTTCGCTTCCTCCCTTTTCGAAGATTCGAAAAATATTTCCAGGCTGTGACACATTGAACCGCGGAAGTGGAGCGAGGGACGGTACAATTCCCAACGTTCTTGTCTCCTCGGGGGTAGGAACAAAAGGATTGGTCAACACCAGAGGCACCCCATCAGCACCGTAGCCCTGTCCCACGATGGCGTCCTTGATATTGATAGCGCCGTTATTATAGGCCGCTGCGTTCCAAAGCATGGCCCCGTGATTCATCATCGAGTTCGACACTCGCTCCACGATATCCTTATGACAAAGGCCACACGCCTCCATGGCCACTCGGAGATCTCCGGGATTTACGAAGCGGACAAACTCCGGTGACTCATGGTTTAACGCAACGGTGGAATCAGGAGGATTGGCAGACCCACGCCAAACGTCCGGGTGACGTGGTTGGACATGGGCCTCGAGGATTGAAAGCCCTTTCGCCGATTTACCTCCGTGGCAATCGGTACATCCCAGAATGACGTTTGGAGATACATGCATTGTGTGTGCATCGGTTTGCTTATGGCACTCGATACACCCAACGCTTTTGCGGGCAGCATCCTCCACAGGCTGGTCAATCCAGTTCTTCGGTGGCCGCGGGCCGGCGTGAACAGGCGGTGCCTTACCCGAAATCATAGGCCCGAAGCCGGATCCCTTACGGTTACCATGTGCCGGGCCAGAGTCTCCCCCATGGACAAATGGAACAGGGAGAGGCGAGCGCCCAATAATCTCCGGACCCAATCCGGAACCGTTTCGAATCCTCTCCTCCGCAGACAATGTCCCCGTAGAGAGGAGCGGAACCGGCAAGGCCTTCCCAGACATGGATGTTGGGGGGCCGCCAGCGGATATCGTCGCGGTCTCCTCATTGGCACCCAGAGGCAATTGAGAAAGGAGAAATGCTGCCAGCACTATCCGGAATAAACTATCAGACCAGAAAAGCCGTCGATCGCGGATTGCCTCTTTATTAGCAAGAGGTAGGCAGAAATATCTCATCGCAATTAATAAGTCAGCGTCAATGTAAGGAGGGCATTATAAAGAACCGGATCGGTCTTGCCCGCTTTGTTCTGATCGTCAAATCCAGGTACGGTAACCGTGTTCTGTCGGTAGATATCACGATATCCCCCTCCCGGAAGAAGGACTCCAACACCGGCCGAGATTATCACGTTTTCGGTCAAAAATGGCCGATATTTAATACCGACGCTGGCATCCACCCCTAAGTCGGAACGCTGCCGATTGGTTTGAAGTGCGTATTTAATAGGAGCGGTTTCCGCAAACTTTATATAATTCAGGTTACCAAAGGCCTTAAGTTTTGGCGTGACATCCACATCTGTGCCCACGCCCACAATCATTACACCCGGATTAACAAAATTCGACTGCCCCTGGGTTTTACTAGTGCGCAGACTAGGCACGAGCGAATTACGCTCCTTTAAATTCACCCCGGTTCCAGCCAAACCAAATCCTTCACGCACATACCAGCTAAAAGGGCCGCCTACAAAAAAGGGATTATCTAAAATAGAATCAAAGCCCTTGGCGACACCATCGGTAGGGTTTGAGTCGCCACTTGCATAAAAACCCGAAACCTTAAACCGGATCCAATCTCTATCGACACTCAGCTCCAGAGCAGCCATCTGGGCATTTATGTCTACACGCCGCCCCGCAAACTGATTAACCTCGTCATGACCCAGCACCTGATAGAACGCGTGGTTGATGTTGAGCTTTCCAATATGACCATCTCCGGCCCAACCTAGGTAGTAGGCTTGAAGATTGTGCCCGCTAGGCCCGCCGTCACTCCCATCGTCGGGAACAGTCCCCAAGGGAGACGGGCGTACAAGAAACCCGTTTCTGTCATACTTGGTATTTCCACCATCCACATTGGCATGAAAGCTCAGTTGGCCGGTATAACCCTTCCACAATAAATCCTGACGATAAATATTTGCTATAACAACCTGCTGGTCGCGTGAATCCAAGGTATTGAGCTCGGAGTACGTATCCTTCTCGCGCATGTTAAAATACAACAAGTTGTATTGAAGGCGGTTTGTTGCCGCGCTTCCAAAAACACGCGCCCCCAGATTGCTGTCGGAAAAGACAAATCCCCGAAAATCCGACACAAAAGGCTGGATGCCTACTTTGCTTGCAACGAAGTCGTACGTTTCGGAAATATCACTAATATGCGTCTCGAGAAAAACCTCCTGCAGTGAAATGGAGTTTTTACGCCTATATGTATACCGGGTTTTCTCCCCAGATTGACTACCATTGGAAAGACCCTGATTAGTAAGGTAATTAAAAGCCGACGTGCCTCCACCAACCGAACTTGCGGGATTAACGGTGCTTGTAAAGCTTCCGGGGTCACCGGAACCCGTGACCGATTGAAGCCAGCCTATATTCGGTGCTCCGCCCGACTCACTATATCCACTGCCACGCGGGTCTGGATTAAGAAGATTGTTTTCCCTAGTCCAAATCCAGTTTTCATTTTGAACTAAATTGATACGGAAAAGCCACGAGACCGGCGTGAAGGCCGTTTCACCGCGGAATAAATCCACTGCTAAAGACGAATCAGTTGAAATTAAGAGTTGGTCGCCCCTGCCGAAAAACTCCGCGCTATTAGGACGCTCCGTACTCACACCACTCCCCACAGGTAAACGACGAAACTCAGACAGCGTGAAGCTTTTCGCGGTAATATTCGCAAAAATATCCTGCCCCACGATCGGAAGGTCGCCCTTTAGTACGCTCTGGTTATAGGGGTGCCAGAGTTTAGGCTTTTCACGTGAATAAGGAGTCTCAACACTAGGGTCGAGGTAACGCTGCCAGTGAGGCAAAGGCACCCGCCATCTGTCAGGAAATGCTTTGCTATTAGGAGGAAGGCCTTGCCCCTTCTTCGATAAAAGATATTCACCCACCTCAAATGCTTTAAAGTCGGGCTCTCGATCCAGAACCTCCTGTCTTGGCAATTTCAGATCAGGGAGGATTGGCTCAGTTCCGTAAGGCACAAGCCTTTCTCCAAACAACGGGAGTTCCGCTATGTTATCCGCTACTGTCTGCGGAAGCGGACGATCCCACGATCCGGGATCTGGATTGAAGGAGGACGGCGCTTGGGGCCCCTTGCTTGCGAGGTTTGCATCCGGACTTTTTGAAGCCCAAGTCTGAGATAGAAAACCGAAAGCCACGGCGCAAAAAAGTCCGGAAATTGCAAGGCTGCGCCTAAACTCAGATCTCATTTTATTCGATTATGCAGAAGAAATGCCCTCAACGAAAACGCTCTGTTCATATCGAACTATCATGTGATCGAAAGTAAAATCTCGCCTGCGAAGGCCTTCTCGGTTCTCATTTAACGAATTATGGGCGCCGATTTTTGCGTTGTTAAAAAAGTTTGCCTAGGTTCCCTGGCCCTTCTGACCATTGTCTCAGAAGCTGTTGCTGTTGAATCACGTCTAACGAAACCAGAGGTTCAGCAGATCATTAACCAAGGCTCCACCTATGCCTCAAAGGTAAATCCAAAGGCCGTCATAGCTGTCGTGGACCGAGAGGGATTCGTTCTCGGAGTTTGGGATGTTGCCGGAGGAGCAACGGTGCTTTCAGGCTCACTCATTGCCGGAGCAGTCTCTCGCGCCGGAACTGCCGCGGCGCTCAGTAGCAACCAGAACGCGTTCACCTCCCGCACGGCTGGCTATATTATTCAGCAGCATTTCCCGCCCACGGTTCGGAACACATCCCCAGGACCTTTGGTGGGCGTTGGATTCTCTAACCTCTTTTATTCTGATACCAACCACGTCAAAAAGATCCCCGACCCCTTCATTGGGAGCACACGGGTGGAAATTTTATTTCCAGCGGAGCCTTTTCGGTCACCGGGGGACCGCACTGACGGTGTCCCTTTCGCGTCCTTGGCGGATTCACCCGGAGGTGTGCCCCTTTATAAAAATGGGGAGCTCGTCGGTGGAGTTGGCGTTACCGGTGATGGATCGCCCAGCGATCTGAGTCCCGCAGCTGCGATTTTTGCCGGGCAAGTACAACCCAACTTCACCCCCGGATACAAAACGGGCAAAGACACAGACGAGGATATTGCCTTGGCGGCGCAAAGCGGATTTCGCCCGGCTAGTGGAATCTTGGCTACAAAGGTTTTACTCAACGGCATCCGCATTCCCTATGTATTTGCGACGTCTAAATTCCCGGAGCCTGGTCCTGGGGGGCCAGTAGGAAGCGCGGTGCCAGGCTACAGCCTAGGCGAGTCTCCTGAGGCATACCCTTATGACCAAACGGCCCTGGGCGGGGTGCAGGGGGAAATCCGTCAGAAGATCCGCCCTGACCCCCTTCCCGGCACGATCGGCGGAGAAAACAGACTCACTGCGGCCGAAGTGACTAATATTCTGACCCTCGCAGCCCAGCGCTGTAACATTACCCGGGCAGGGATCCGTCTCCCTTTGGGCACCCGCGCAAAAACATTTATTTCTGTAGTGAATAACCCCAATCAAGACGGGGTTGCTCCGGCGGTGCTGGGAGTTTTTCGAGTCGGAGAAGCCACCATGTTCAGCTGGGATGTATCCGTGCAGAAGGCGCGCACGGCCGTGTTTTTCTCGAATAACCAGATGGCCATGAGCTGTCGCTCTGTGGGCTTCCTCGCCCAGAAGTTCTTCCCTCCCGGTCTGGATGGTCGGCCATTCGGCCCCTTGTATGGATTTCAGGAAGCGGTTTCATTAAAGACCGCCCCGGGTACCCCCCCGGGTACCTTCACGTTTCCGGGAAATCCAAATCTGCCAAACGGAATGACTATTTTCCCCGGAGGAATGCCTCTCTATCGTAACGGCCAGCTCATAGGGGCCATTGGCGTTTCAGGCGATGGCGTCGATCAAGACGACATCATTACCGCTAGCGGTTGCGCCAACTTCTTGCCTCCTAAAAACATTCGCGCGGACAACTTCATCTACCGGGGAGCGCGCCTCCCTTACGCGAAGTTTCCGCGCAACCCCTCCGAATAACTCAGGCTTACTTGACCTTGTCCGGTTTGCGAACGGGCGAGGTTGGTTCTGCACGTCCAGCGAAGGCAAGCTGTAGCTTGCCCAACATTCCGGAGAATTTCGCAGGCTCAAAATCCTCGTGCTCCATTGCTAGGAGATGAAGGGTGTTGAAAATCGATTCAAACTGCGCGGCATCCGTCTGTGCAGTCTTTTTGTGCTCTTTCCACAGGCGGTCAATAGCCGGCACAAGCACCTCGGCGCGACGCCGTAATACGACTCGATCCGCCTTGGCATCCGTGAATTCCGCATACAATGAGACGTATTCTTTCAGCTGCTTTTCAACCACCTCGGGGGTCCACAGCTTAAGGGCTGCCTTACGGGCCAAACCATCGGCAGCCGACTGCATTGCAGAAAAGTCTCCTGTTTGGGGCAATTCTTGAACTCCAAGTTCTGTTTTTTGGAGCAACCACACCAAGGCTTTCCAACGTGGGACCAAGTGTTCGTCAGGTTTGGTCGCCAGCTTCCAACTCACTTCCCGAAGCGCTGCAGCCTGCCCAGTTAACCAGGAACGCGGCCCGAGCGAGGGGCGGACATCCTTATAGTGGCGCGGTTGAGCGATACATTGCCCGTCGAGTTCAAAATATAATTCGGGATGCCCAGCCTTGCGAATCTCTTCATCTAAGTTGAGATGACACGCGACACAGGTATTAGCTCGACCGTAAAGGTCGTTTAAATCCCGCATGCCCGTCGCGACAATCTGCTGAAAGTTCACGTCAGGCCGCGTGTGAAATCGGAGCCAATTTTCTGCAGGCCCGTGGCAAGACTCACATCCCACCCCCTTGTCAGGCTTTAAATCCTTAACCAAGTGAGTCGCAGACACCCCCTGCATCGGGGCATGACAGACATTACAGCGCGAGTCAGCGGCTATATCCCCCTTAATCCCAAGCGATTCAGCCATTCGCAGGGAAGTCCCCTTCCCAAGAATACCAAAGGAAACCGCGTGCGGATCCTTGCGCTCGTAGATCAAAGACTCGTTATGACTAGTTCCACCGCCGTGGCAACTTGTTGAAGCGCAGGAGGGAGACCCAGTAAACTTTAGTCCCGACACCTTTGCCTCCTCTGCTCCGAAAGCATTGGCTGCGATTAGGAGAAAGGAAGAGGTGAAAAGAGAACTCCAACGTTTCATGTCTTGAGCGATAGGCATCCGAGTCTTAAAAGTCAGCAGTGAATTGATAGCTTTAGAAGTCTATCAGTCCCCGTCTCCTAGCGCGGCTAGATTAAGGTTGTGTTGTTTTTACAAGACTTCAGATAACTGACTGCTGTTTGCACAACGCCAACTAGAGTTCCACTTGAGAGCCTTCCACCACAGCATCCCGTCTCCTGCCACCGTATGAAGATCGACCGATCGCACTTCCCGTGGTTGCTCTTGGTCATTTTGGTAACTGGCGTCTCTGCTCTGCTATATATTGCCAACTTTCACCCTGCGTCTTTGCCGACAGGACTCAAGCTGCCCGCCATTCTTGGAGAAAGCCCTCCAGCCAGAAACACCCATGGAGGCACTCCCCTCGGTCTCATCTTCGGATCTTTGGCATTCGGGATTTTTCTTTTCGCCGCCGCGTTGGGCATCCGGAAAAAGAAGCGGCTGTGGCCCATCGGAAACGTCCGATTTTGGCTTAAAGCCCACATCTGGCTTACCATTCTGACCATCCCCTTTGTGGCGTTCCACTCGGGATTCAAAAGTGGAGGACCGCACACCTCGTGGCTCCTCGCTCTTTATACAGTCGTGATGGTATCGGGAATTTTGGGCATCATTCTCCAACAATTTATGCCCACCTTCATGAAGGAAACACTTCCGCGCGAAGTCGTTTTCGAACAGATCCCCTATCTGAGGGCCAACCTGCTTGAAGCCGCAATTGGATTACGCGCCCCGATTCAGGAAGCAGCGGCCAATAGTACCGACAACGATCCATCTCCTCAGATCCTGTCCAAGTTCTTGGACGAGGAATGCATCCCCTACTTGGCCTCGGAGCGAGGCAATCACCACCCGCTTGGTACAGCGCACGCAGCCTCCGATATATTTCGCAATATCAAGGTTCATGTAGCCGGACAGTGGCGCCCGAGGATCGAGAAACTCGAAGGCTGGTGTGAAGCACGCCGCCTGATGGATCTCCAAACCAAATATCACCATTGGTTGCACAGCTGGCTGCTTATTCATGTTCCTGCCTCTTTCGCCCTTATCATTCTAACGGCTTGGCATGCTTGGGTCGGCATCCTCTTCTTAATCTCAGTTCCTAACTGAAGGCCATGGCTGAACTCCCCGCTTCACAGAAAAAAATCTCCCAGAGCTATTCCGGCAACCTGGGCTATTTTCGACGCCCCCATTACCTGCGAAGCCTCCGCTTCTGGTGCTTTACAATTACCGCGATCGTATCGGTGGTGGTTGCCGTAACCTTTAACCAGTGGGGTTCGCAAAAGGCCTTCAGCACCGGGCCCATTTCCGAAAATCACGCGCATCTGGCAAACAATTGCCAAGCCTGCCATTCCGGAGCCAACAACGGCATGGCCGAACTCCTCCAGCCCAAGGATCCGGCCGCCCTTCTTTCGATGGTGTCCTTGAAGGCGATGGATGCAGCCTGCATTCAATGCCACCCGACCACCACCCTGCACGCCCCTCAAACTGCCGGGCTTGTCGGGACAGCCTTCGCCAGCCAGCTCCAAGTCGTTCACGCAACCTCCTGCGCCAGTTGTCACCGGGAACATACGGGGCAGCACCGCCTTGCTTCTCCTGCAAACCACGCCTGCACGGATTGCCACAATGATAGCGCCAAATTAGAGCAAAGCTACGCCTCCAGCCCAAAGAGTCCTTCTCCGGCCCCCTCTGCAACCGGCGTAAATCTTGATCTGGGGGATGGTCTTGCTCGCTTTATCCCCCCGCCCAGAAAGACGGAAGGGCTCCCGCCTTTTGCCAGCTTCCCGGAAGGTCATCCCGGCTTCGGCTACGAACGTCCAAATGCGCAGGATCCAGCCGACTTAAAGTTCAACCACGCGCGTCACTTCCGCTCGGACATTCCCCAACTCAACAACGCGAAGCTCGACTGCGCCTCCTGCCACCAAACCGAACCCAACGGCGCGTTTTACCAACCGGTTCGTTACGAGAAACACTGTCAGCAGTGCCATTCGCTCCAGATTCAACAAAGTCTGCCAAAACTTCTCATCCCGCACGGGGACCCCGAGAAAGTGCGCCATTTTTTAGCCAGTCTGGACTCCTCTTTTTACGAGAGTTTTCGGGCTCAGGGAACCACAGATCCCGTGGAGCTTTCCAAACGAGTCGATGCCGAAAGACAGATCCTGCAGCAGCGTGGCCTCTTTTCCCTCCAGGACCTCGAAGAGCGGGTATTCCTCCAGGGAGATCCACAAACCGCAAAGGATGAACGCCTCATGCGTTCGGGCAATCCAAAGTTCCTGACGGAATGCGCAAAATGCCATTCCGTGACCCCGGGAACTCTTGATCAAGGACCCACCGTACAGAGCCCCAACGTGGCGCGGCGATGGCTGCAAGCGGGCACATTCAACCATCGGCCGCATCAAAACATGAAGTGTGCGGACTGCCACGAGGGAGCCACCAAGAGCAAGCTAACCAGCGACATCTTACTCCCAACGCAACAATCTTGCACGGAGTGCCACCACCCCCCAACGGCTCACAAGGAAGGCGTGAAGGCCTCCTGTCAGAGCTGCCATCACTTTCACAGTTCGGCCAGTCAAACCCCTCTGGGAGATGGTGCACGCAAACTTCTGAAAACAACCTTACTTGACCATCAACCATGAGTCCCACGGTGCCCCAGCCTGTTTACGCCCCGGTTCTCGTCCCCGCCTTACAGCGCATACAGCAACAGTTTGGCTATTTGCAGAAATCTGCCCTCGAACAGTTTTCCAAAGAGTCCGGCATTCCCCTTCAACAGATCCAAGCCGTCGCCAGCTTTTTCCCCCACTTCCGCATTGCTCCACCGAAGAAGGCTACAGTGCACGTATGCCGCGACATGGCCTGCCAATTGGCGGGTTCGAAAAAGATGATCGCTGACCTGAAGGCGAAAGCAGGCGATCAGATAGACATTAAGGGCGTCTCCTGTTTGGGACGTTGCGACCGGGCTCCAGCAAGCTGCGTGTCAGTTGCGGGCTCTGAGCACGACTCTTATTATCTGGGGCGCACAACTCAGGAACTGGAAACCATCCTGGCTGCTGCCTTGTCACATTCTGCATCGGCACCCGATCTGGATGTCAATCGATTCAAAACACCCCCTCAATTTCAGATAGATCCGTACGCAGGAAAACCTTCGGATTACGCGGCGGTACGTCGCGCTGTTGCGGCTCGTAATCTCTCGATCCAGGCCGCCGAAAAGATTCTTGGGGAGAAATTGGGACTTGGCCCACGCCAGGTTGAAGAATTCCGACAAGGTGCCGTTGGCGAAAAATACGAAGGTTTTTCCGAAGACCCTGCGGTCATCGGTGCTGTCAGGGCATGGCAGACCGATTCTGGTTGGGCCACAGGAAAAGAACTGGGCGGCTGGTCTGAAGGGATCTTCGAGGAATTTGAACTAGGCGGCCTTAGCGGAATGGGCGGGGCTGGGATCCCATCGGCCACGAAACTACGCGATGTGAGGGACGCCGTGCGCTCAGCCCGGAGGCGGGAAACCGATACCAGAGCCTTCATCGTGGTTAATGGAGACGAGAGCGAACCGGGAACCTTTAAAGACCGAGAACTCCTGTTACGGTGCCCTCACCTCATTCTCGAAGCCGTAATCCTGGCGGGATTGACCACCGAAGCGACGCAGGGATTTATTTATATCCGACACGAATACACCGAACAGATTGAGTCATGCCGAGCGGAGATTCAACGTGCGGAAAAGCTAGGGGTTTGCGGACAGAACGCCTCTGTTTTAGGCAGACCTTTTCCGGTATCTGTTTTTGCCAGTCCCGGAGGCTATATTTGCGGAGAGCAAAGCGCTCTTATTGAAGCGATGTCGGATCGTCGCGGGGAACCCCGCAACATGCCACCAAAGCTCGAAACCAACGGTTTGCAGGATTTGCCAACCATCGTGAGCAACGTCGAGACGTATGCGTGGATGCCCTACATTTACCTGAACGGTGGAAAAACGTACGCTAGTCTGGGCGTCAATGGATGGAAGGGGATGCGCTTTTTCTCAGTCTCGGGGGATGTTAAACGCCCGGGAGTTTATGAGGTCCCAATGGGACTCACTTTAAGAGAGCTACTTTATGGAAGGGAGTATTGCGGAGGCCTCGTAAACGATCTTCCGCTCAAAGCCCTTGCCCCCTCAGGACCGTCCGGCGGCTTCCTTCCTGCCAAGCTCAAACCAAAGGCCGGCCTGCCACGGGATCATGAGAACAATAAGTCCTGGATCGCCCTCGCGGCCCGCAGAGGGATCGCACCCACCGCTCCGGAAATCGACATCCTGGATCTGGAGCTCGATCTCAATCTGTTTCGAGCCCTCAGTCCCACCCAGGCACTGGGAGCTGGCCTCGTGGTCTATGCCGAAGGCCGGGATATGGCTGAACAGGCACTCAATTCTCTGGAGTTCTATAGCAACGAATCCTGTGGCAAGTGTGTTCCCTGTCGCTTGGGTTCTCAGAAGTTCGCCTCTTTGGTGACGCATTTGATCGACGGAAAACTGGACGCAAGGACTTGGCAGGAGGAACTTTTACCCATGATAAAGGAGATGTCGGGGGTCATCGAGCTTGCCTCGATTTGTGGACTCGGCAGATCAGTCCCCGTTCCTTTGCGGACAGCCACAGCCTACTTTCCGGAAGACATTGCCAAACACTTGTCCAAGTAGACGCTCACAATCAAAGACCTACGTTTAGGAGGCCCTCCCATGCTATCGACTTCAGATCCAGACGTCAGCCTGCTCGTTCGTGAAGACGACGACGAGGGCCTCTTCAGCCGCGACATCAACGGGCAACTTGTCCGACTGGATAGTCCTACCGAAGACGACTACCAAAAGACGATCACCCTGCAGATTGACGGCCGTCCTGTAACCGTTCCCATGGCCGAGCCTCTTCAGGACGCTAACGGCAACATCGTCCTGGATCTTCAAGGCCGCACAAAGCCGCGCTACACGACGATTTACGATGCCGCCGTAAAGCTCTACGTCCACAAGGTGGGAGACGAGTCCAAGATCCCCATCCCCACCCTGTGCCATCTGCCACACATGACACCAGTGGCCGTATGCCGGCTTTGTGTCGTTCAGATTTACGGACAGAAACGGGGGAAACGGGCCGCAGAGCGAAAACTACTTCCCGCCTGCCAGCATCAGGTCAAGCAAGGCATGGAAGTGTTCACCATGGAAGATCCCGGCGCGGACGGCGAACGTGTCCGCACGGCCGTCCGGACCATCACCGAGCTCCTTGCTTCCGATCATCTCAAGCCTGCCCCGCAGGCCAGTTTGGAAAAAGATCTGGCTCCTTTCAATGAACTCGGCCAGATGGCCAAACGCTGTGGTGCGAACCCGGATCGACTCAAACTAGAGGTTCTGTCCTCTCTCTCTCCTGCCGTCTCCGAACGCAAAAAGCGCCTCGACGCATCTTCCCCGGTTTTTACCGTAGATCATAGTGCCTGTGTTCTCTGCGACCGATGTGTTCGCGCCTGCAATGATGTGAAGGGCAACAACATCATTGGACGCGCAGGCAAAGGCGCCACGGCAGCCATCGGCTTCGACCTGGATGAACCCATGGGCGAAAGCGGCTGTGTCCAATGCGGGGAGTGTATGGTTTCCTGTCCGACAAGTGCCATCACCTTCAAACCCGTTCCTGCAGTCAAAGTTACCCCCAATAGCGGGCCGACTGAAAAAATTTCCACTGCAGAATTATTGAAGGATCCACTCTTCGCTGGGGTTCCTCCAAAGTTCCTGCTCTGGCAGGAAGGCTTGGTTACTCGGCGCCTTGTTAAGCCGGGGCAAATGCTTGTCCATCAGGGAGACCCAGGAAACACAGCATTCATTTTGAAGTCCGGCCGACTTAAGGCCACCGTATTCAAATCCACAAAAGGAAAGCTGGGCGCATGGCTAGGCCACGCCCGTAAGGAGGTCGTCTTCCAGACGGAGATGACTCCAGAGGATCTTATCGTCGGAGAGATGTCCTGCTTAAGCGGCTCCCCGCGCAGTGCCGATTTAAAGTCGCTTGAGAACGGCGAGGTTTGGGAAATCCGACGGAATTTGCTAGACCGGGTCATGCGCCTTCCTAGTCAGCGGCGCAAGCTCGAAGCAACCTACCGGGAACGATCCCTCGACTTGGTTCTCCAGTCCTCCACCCTTTTTGACGGGATTCCCAAAGCGGAGTACACCCGCGCCATCGACTATCTTAGAGAGCGCATCACATTCGTGAGGGTGAACCCAGGTCAGGTTCTTTTTGAGCAGGGTGACCCTGCCGATTGTCTTTACATTATCCGCTTGGGATATGTCCGGGTGAGCATGCGCCGTTACGAGGAGGAGGCTCGGGTAGTGTCGAGTGGACCAGGCTCAATCCTAGGCGAAATCGGTCTGCTTGGGCTTTCCCTGGATGACGCACGCAAAACAATAGACGAGGTAGATCAGTCGATTATTACCCGGCTTAAATGGATCGGCGTGCCCCTCACTGATGCAATCCCCGCAGGGTTACGAACCGCTACCTGTTCAGCCTTAGGCCATCTTGAATTAGCCAGAGTCAGCCGTGAAGATTTCCTCCCGATGCTCCGGGAGTATCCATCAATGCGTAGGCATCTAGTGGAACAGTCCGTGAATCTGCTCCGAAGCAACATGGAGCCGCATCCTACCCTCAACGATTATGTAAATCAGGGCCTTTACGAGGGGCGCAGC
Organism: Akkermansia muciniphila; assembly: GCA_945883955.1. Taxonomy (GTDB): domain Bacteria; phylum Verrucomicrobiota; class Verrucomicrobiia; order Chthoniobacterales; family Chthoniobacteraceae; genus Chth-196. Next base: position 1,546 of record CAMCYN010000041.1, on the reverse strand, counting down.
ATCTTGGCCCTCGATATGGATCTGTGCATCCGATGTGACGAATGCACCAAAGGGTGTATTCAACAACATGGCACAAGTTCCCATGGCGCTCCCATTACGAGGCTGCTGCGAGACGGATTACGCCTTGGCAAATTCATGGTGGCGACTTCCTGTCGTTCCTGTGTGGAGGCGCACTGTATGGTGGGGTGCCCGGTCGACTCGATCCATCGTGGAAAACACCTGCAAATCGTCATCGAAGATCACTGCATAGGCTGCGGTCTGTGCGCCAAAAACTGTCCCTACGGCAGTATCTTCATGGTTCCAAACCAGAACAACCGGATTGAGACGTATAACCCGGCCCAGCCCACAAAACCGTTCCTGCTCGCGCAACCCAAAGCCGTTGCATGCGACCTTTGTGATTCGGAGGGAACCAAAGATACGCCTGAGCCACGTTGTGTGTCCTCCTGCCCCCACGAGGCTGCCGCGCGTTATAGTGGAGACGAACTGCTGCAGCGGGTGCTCGCAGGCCACTCAAAGAAGAAGTAGACGGACTCCAGTCCATCTGAAATATCGCTCGGGGGTGCTAAATAACCAAGCGCCCCTTGAAAGTGATCGATTTCCCCCACCGATCGGCACGAAAAGAAAATGGTCGGGGCGATAGGATTCGAACCTCTTTTCTTTGGCGTTTCTGAGGCACTTACAAAAGAGGGTCGCGGATTGTTCCCATCAAAACGCTGCACTTTTGGCGGGAGAACGCTAGGTTTCAGAGTCAACATCAGCCGCTGTTTCTGCTCTCTTCTTGGCCTTACTTGGCTTCCTGTACGTCTCATCTGGGGGGGAGCCTTCCCCTTGTATTGAGGTCGTCCATCCCTGGCGGCTTATCTGCTGCCGGACAGATTTAACCAGCCATTCCCCGTCCACGCCCTCACGAAACCCAACCAGGGTGAGCACTGACCCGGCGACCACGTCGAGTGTGCCAGGCATCTGGATCTCCACTTTACGCCCAATCCGACCAATCCGACCGGCCTTCGCCTTGGATGCCCCCGTGGCGCTGGCGCTGGAGTCGTGCTGGAATGGGTCAGTGAGAGCCCCGCTTGCCGCCTCTATCTCGGTTTCTGGCATGGTTAATCCTCCCCTGAAGCCTTCCAGACCTCATTTTTTGGAATATCGGAAGCCGCCACTTTCGTCTCGCACGCATTGTAATCGTGGTACTTCGCCTCGCATTTCTTTGCCTCGTTCAGTTTCGTCCCGAGCGAAACGCGCCAAGAGGTCACCTGCGACTCCTCCAACTGGACCGCGTCGAGTGGTTTTCCAGTGGCGGTTTTACCTCCACGCTCGTCGACCAGTACGAGTTTTGAGTCCATGGGCGTCAGGATTCCACCGACGTCCCTGGCGATCCGGAGGAGAAAATTCGTGTCGGACTCGTCCACCTGATCAATGTGCTCGAACACCACCCCAGCCAGCTCCTCCTGGACGACCGGCGTGAGATTGTTGCGTTTTGCGATCGTAGCCACGATTTCACCCAAGGTTTTACCATCGTACGACTGAGAGCGACGGGTGATCATAG
>CAMCYN010000040.1 GCA_945883955.1 Akkermansia muciniphila | reverse complement strand
TTGACCGAGGCGAGGGAGAGGTCTGAAGAGTCGACGGCCTCAATGATGAAACGGGCAATGTGATCTTGCGGCAACCAGTCGCGCATGTCCTGAGGCAGGAGAATGGGCGTGGACCGATCTATGTTCACAAAACGTTTTGCCATAGATGGTTATCGGCAGTTTTAAGGGCACCCTTTAGCTAAATCCGCAGAATCGCACTTGGGGAAGTCCGACAAGCTCCTAGTACATGTGAGTCGTCACTACGCGCCTATGCTGAATAAACGTACCGTTTCAATCGCCCACACTTATTGGGCGACTCATCTCGGCTGCTCGCCGGGCGATCTTTTTGCGGAGCCGTTTCGCATTGTTACCCACGGAGCCGAACTAGCAGACTATTGCGGAGTATTTGCCCTGTTTCGCGGCGGCGGAGTCACAGCCTCTATCCCACCAGACCGCGCCGACACACTCCGAGCACTATTGGCATCACCCCGACGCAGCTATTCGCCCGACAGCTTTGCTTCCGCTCTCAGTTCTGTTTCCTCGGCAGTCATTGGCCCTGCCTATATTGGTTACTCGGAGGCGGCCCCTCAGCCCACGCATCCCGCGCGTGCGCTTGGCCCCGGCGACGCGACTGCGCTCGACGCATTGCAGCAGTCGTGCGCAGAGACCGAGTGGGAGCACGGTGGCAGTGCCATCGCGCATCCATGCTCCGCCGTTTTTGTCGGTGGGAGAGTCGCAGCCTTGGCAGGTTACAAGGTTTGGGGTGGCACCATTGCCCACATTTCCGTCCTCACCCATCCCGAATTCCGCTGCCGAGGATTTGGTCGCAGCGCAGTTGCCCATCTCACCGGACGCGCCATCGCCGCCGGGCTTCTGCCGCAGTATCGCACGCTCCACTCGAATCGAGCTTCTATCCGCGTTGCCGAGTTACTCGGGTTTCAGTCTTATGCCACATCAACGGCTGTCCGACTCAACCGCAACGCCTAACAAGTCACTGCAGCCGAACAGCCTACATGCGTCACGGAGGCTGCTCAGAGAGGCAGCTTCCGCGCCGCACCGCGGCTGTCGCTTAGCTCTGGCGTTCGACAAGAGTTCCATGAACAACAAGAGGATAATACGACGGATGACTACGCGGGACTATGATCCGGTGATCTCCTTTTGGCGCGAAATCCCCAAGATCGGACTGGACGAGACAAGCGACTCTCGCGCCGGCCTTGTACGGTACCTGAAACGGAACCCCGGTTTGAGTTTTGTGGCGTTAGCCGGTGGGAAGATTGTTGGGGCCGTCCTCTAAGGGTATGACGGACGACACGGGTACCTGCATCACCTCGCCGTTACCCCGGCGAACCGCAAGCAGGGGGATTGGAAAAGCATTAACCGAGCGCTGCCTCCAGGCGCTTGGCAAACTTCGTGTCCCGAAGTGCAACATTTTCCTTTTCAGTAGCAACTCTAGAGGGAAATCGTTTTGGCAATACAATGGCTGGAACCTGCGACAGGATCTAGCCGTACTTAAGAGGAAGACGTATGGAGACTAAATTCACGTTCACTAACCCCGCCATCCTCGATGATGGTGACCTACAGGTGGTCTTGACAAGGACCACACCAGCAGATCCGGTCAAGAGATACGTACCCAGCTATGAGTTCGAGATGCGATGCGGTGGGTGTAAGGTTCCGGCAGGTGAGATCCGACTACGTATTGGGCGCACCAGGTCGTTGATTGGTTGGTGTGGGCACATTGGATACGAGGTCGACGAGAAATACCGTGGCCAACGGTATGCAGCCCGGAGTTGTCGGCTCATCTTCCGGGTTGCGTACGCCCACGGCCTACGAACAGTTTGGATCACCTGTGACCCCAAAAACATAGCGTCACGACGGACGTGCGAGATTGCAGGGGGGCACTACGTGGATACAGTAGATGTCCCCAAAGGAACAGAGATGTACGCCGAAGGAAAACGTCGAGTTCGGCGGTACAGGTTTGACCTGAAAAGGATTTTGTCGAACGAGCGGGTGGCGTAAGCGCCGCCGCTCACCCTTGAGGTTAGCCTTTTGTTCGCAGACCTTGCGGGAGAAGACCCGCTTCAAATTTGGCAGTCAAAGCCCCTCCTCTAAACGCTTTGATATTTGAGCAGTTTTGAGCACCATTGAGACATGGCTACTTCAACTCTCTTAGGAGCAAGAGTTCCCATTGAGCGTCTCAAACGAGCTGAAGAAGTCTTCGCCCGCCTGGGCATAAAACCGAGTGATGCGTTCAATATTTTCTTGGCTCAAGTAGAGCTCAGAAACGACATGCCCTTTGCGATTACCACCAACGTAGACCGTCTCCTGACAACGGAAGAACAAGGGAAAACTTGGGTGAACGCAATGGGTGAATACTGAAGTACTCCGAGGTGAAGTCTGGATTTTAGACTTCGGTCTCGCCGCAAAAGAGCGCTCAGTCCTTATTCTGGCTTTTCCAAAACCAAAAGATGCCCGGTCTCATGTAGTAGTCGTTCCTCTGACTTCTTAACTCCGAGGACAAAGAGGTGAAGTGAACATCGGAAAACCCCGATGGCTCCCAAAACGCTCAGCTGTAAATGTACAAGGCTTTGTGCGTATTGATTATAACGCTCTACAGCGGCGATTGGGAAAACTCCCGATCGAACAATTCAATGCTGTAAAAGATGCAATGCGAGATCTGTTTGAACTATGAGTAAGAATAGCTCCGCTAAATGCAGCGCTATTGTGTACCCCGCGTTAGGCTAATAAGTCGCTGGAGGTAACGCTCTACATGCGGCACTTCGGCTGCTGAGCAGCCTCGGGTGCCACATTCCGAACTTCCCTCAGTTCTGGCGTTGGGCTTCTGTCCGCCAAAACGATCGCGGATATAACAACTCAAATATATTTCATGATAATGAGCGCAAAAGAAAAGACTGAACACGCACCTATTTCCACCAGAAATGCGGAACATTATAAATGGGGAGCCAATTGCGATGGATGGCACCTTCACAAAAGTAGTTCCCTAAGCGTAATTCAAGAGTTAATGCCCCCAAACACCTCCGAGAAACCTCATTATCACACACAAACAACTCAGGTATTTTACATTCTCGACGGCAGTCTTGAGATAATCACCACGAACGGTGCGTATAAAATCAATAAGCTGGAAAGCTTTACAATAGATTCAGGAATACCGCATCAGGTTAAAAACTCCTCCGATACACCAACCGCGTTCATAGTAATATCAAGTCCTCCATCCCACGGAGATCGGATTGACATCGAAACAATTCAAACTCGGTAGAATTGTTTGGGTTATAATTTCACCAAGATTACATAAATTACATTCCCCACGAATGATTAACAGCCATTACCAATACAGAAAGTCAAAGACAATAACCAAACAATAGGACAGCCGCTTCCGTTGAAATGCTTGCAATCAAAATAAGCAATCTCCTCGTTCGCCCTATTTGTACCCCACGAGCCCAACCAGGAGCTGGAGCTAACGCCCTACATGCGTGATGCTTGCTGCTCGACAGCGCAAGCACCCAGCCCGCCGCATTCCAGTCGAAGCTCAGCTTCGGCGTTAGACTTCTCCTGAAAAACACCCCTCGACAAACGGTCGTACTGCTGGTATGACTCTGGAATGAAGGTCGCTAAAGTAGCCATTTCGCTCGATCAGCGCCTACTCCAGAAACTCGATTCTCTGGTCGCCGGACGCATATTTCGATCCAGAAGCGAAGCCATTCAAACTGCAGTAAAAGAGAAGATCATACGCCTTGAGCACACTCGTCTCGCTCAAGAATGCGCCAAACTTGACCCTATTCAAGAGCAACAATTGGCGGACGAAGGCCTCGTAAACGAACTCTCCGAATGGCCGGAATATTAAGAGGAGATATCGTCTGGGCGGAACTCGATCCGACTAAAGGCCACGAACAATCAGGGAGACGCCCAGTTCTGATTCTCAGTCATGATGTTTTCAATGAACGCTCAGGAACCGTCATTGCTATTGCACTCACAAGCCAGGAACCGAAAGCAGGCTTCCCACTTACTTTAGAGATTAACTCCCTATCCCTGCCGAAACGGTCATGGGCCAAGATTAGTCAGATCCGCACTCTTTCGGTATTACGTTTAAGCACCAAGATTGGCCGAGTATCGCCAGAAGAGATTAATCAGATAATCGAAGGGCTAAATGAAATAATAGAAGCATAAAAACTGAGTTGTAACGAAAGCCAATCTGCTCCCCACGCCAAGAAGTCTAACAAGTCACTGCAGCTAGCGACTTACATGCTTCACGGCAGCTGCTCAGAGCTGCAGCTGCCGCGCCGCATTCCAGCTGTCGCTCAGTTTGGGCATTAGTCAAAAATGAAATACACACTTACAGAGGTTCGCCCCGGGGACGCGGATGCATATGTGCGGCATTTTAACGACAAAAGTATAAGCGACAGCTTACTTAGAGTTCCTTATCCATACACCCAAGCACACGCTGCATGGTGGGTGAAATATGCCAACGAGACTCCACTGAGAACTAAGACAAACAAAGTAATCAGAGGTGATAGCGGCGAGCTTATTGGCGCTATCGGAGTGGTTAGTGCCTTTGATGGCACTGAACACAAAGCCGAGATCGGTTATTGGCTTTCGTCGCAATATCGCGGCAAAGGAATCATGGGCCATGCTATTGACGACTTCTGCTATATGCTATTCACCGAATTTAGCGTCTTTCGGGTTTATGCTACGCCGTTCCTAAGAAATAGTGCTTCTCATCGAATTTTAGAGAAAGCAGGTTTTTCGAAAGAGGGTGTCGCTCGTTGTTATCATAAAAAGGCCGACGAGTATATCGATGCGGTAATATATTCAAAATCAAACAGCCGAAACAGAAATGAATGAAAAGCACGGAGCCTCCTCAGAAACTAAAGTTATATTTCACTGAAGAGGAACCAGTTGGAGACCGAAGGCAGCGGCCTGTTTTTGGAGGTATTTCTGGCGTCGTTGATGGTGTAGTTCCTCCTCTTTGGCGAATACGAAGGCATCGTACGGGCAGCGGTTTTTGACCAGGTAGTACAGGATTCGAGCGAGCTTATGGGCTGTGGAGGTTATTCCCTGGGGTGCTCCCAGACGCGCTCGCATTCTCCTAAAGGAGTCCCCAAGCACCGTCTGACTACGACACAACGATTGCGTAGCTATTCATAGGGTAGATGCCAATCGACTTTTTACATCCGTCCTTCGAGCCGATAATATCCGTCCTCCCTTTATTCGATTATCCGGACATAAGCCAAGCCAAGACGCAAACCTCTTCACCTTTTCAAAGCGTGCCACACTCGGTCCTACTTCACTCAAAAATACGCTGATTGTAGAACTCTGTATTGCTGGCACCTGGGTTAAATCGTTCCCAAAAATTCTATAGAGTTCCGTACGTTGGTCCACATGGATTCGGTGATCCCTATATGCCGATAGCTTATTCACATCGCGTTCCCCGATTAATATCGCATCCATAATAGCCAGCCCTGTCTTCCCTGTAATATCGTTGATCACATTACTCAGCTGAGCAATCATCTGAAACAGCGCTTTTTGCATATGCTGCACTTTCCACGCCGCATCTTTCACCAATGTCTCCCGCTCTCTCCACAAGCTGCGCATAGCACACACTTAGTGCACGAACACCGTTTTGAGGCATGCACTACTGGAGGGTGCGTCATGATTGAAACTGTTACGTATCAATGGGAGCGGTTGTGGTGGGGTCGTTTGGTTTCTGAGACGGGGGTGAAGTTGTATTTGAGGGTGCTCTTTTATACCGGCACGCCCGGACCCGAAAATGGGCGGCGCGACATCGTACTTAAGAACAGGCTTTGGAAATGGAACCACAAGAAATAATGACCTCCAGAGAGACGCTGACTCGGCAAGAGGCCCTGCAACATTTTCACGAGTTTTTGCCTGCGCTGCCTTCGTACGGTGCAGCCCGAAATCAGGTGCAACCAGCTTACGGAAATGTGTCGCGGTTAAGCGCCAGTATTCGGTTTCGAACGTTGCTGGAAGACGAGGTAATTGAAACAACTTTGGAGCATCACGCGTTTGAGTCGGTGGAGAAATGGCTCCAGGAAGTATGTTGGCGCCGTTATTGGACGGGTTGGCTCGCGCAGCATCCAGAGATTTGGACGCGCTGGCGCCGTAATGTTCGTACCTTGCATGAGGAGCTTTCTGCGGAACGGTTGGCTCGCGCCGAAGCGGTCATGGCGGGAAAAAGTGGCGTTGCCTGTATGGATGCCATGGCACGTGAGTTGATCGCCACAGGATATCTTCACAATCACGCCCGGATGTGGTGGGCCAGCTTTTGGATTCATGTCGAACGCTTGCCGTGGGCGCTCGGAGCTGACTTCTTCTTCAGGCATTTGCTGGACGCTGATCCCGCCAGCAACACCTTGTCGTGGCGGTGGGTCGCCGGGTTACAGACTGCAGGAAAGGCATATGTAGTTCGACTCTCGAACATCAAAAAGTACGCGCCGCATTATCTCACCGGAAATCCAGCGGGCCATGAACGTCTTGCCGATGATGCAGTCAGCGCGGTTTTTATTCGTGAAGACGCTGTGATTAAAACCCCACATCAGACCGTGCCGATCTCTGTCACTCAGCCGGTCGGACGATTCGGATTCTGGCTGCACCCGGACGATCTTACGCCCGAAATCGGTCCGTTGGCAGAGCTCAGGCCAACGAGTATCGCGGCGTGTTGGAGTGAGCGGGTTTATCGGGAAAAGTATCGGTTGAGCGAGCAGCGGATTATTGCGCTCCGCACAGTGCTTGGGGATGGACTTGCACGAGCATCGGTCCACTTCGAATGTCCGTCGCTGACGCTTAACGGAGATGATCCCGTGGCTGCGGTTTGCGCATGGGCCGTCGAGCAGCAGCTCGTGCAAGTGATTGGGTTTGCGCCAATGGTAGGGCCGGTTCAGGACATGATTCCTCGGCTCAAGGAAGGTCTAGGCAAGCTCGGGATTCCGCTAACGCTTGTCCGTAGACCGTCTGATGCCACAGCTTTCTCCTTTGCGAGTGCGGGATTTTTCCCGTTCTGGCAACAAATGCGGCGACATCTCACGGTGCTTCAGGCTTAGCCCGAACTCCGAAGATTGGGTGAAGTGGGGTTTAGACGCGTGAATCGCCCTCAGATCACGACCAATTCGGAGGATGTTTCCAGAATCCGGGTTTGCCCACGTGAGAATGAGGAGAGGTGCCGATCACATTTCCGAACCAGCGGGTAACAAAGAAAAGGAGGCGGGGAATTTGATTCATGATAGGCGGTTCAAACGCTGTTGAAGCGGCGGTATGGGATGGAACACGGCCGTCTTGGCTGCAGGCAGGGAGAGGTCCGTGGAGTCAGCCATTGAGCTAAAAAGTCGGAGAGGGAGAGGAACCCTCTGGGAGTGATGTCGCCATTGACCGTTTCCAAATCACCGTTATCAAACCAACGAACCGTCCGGAGATTCAGTCCTGCCGCGGAGTCTTCGTTGAGCTGGTCTCCAAGAATGAGGATGAGGTTTCGCGTGAGAGCAAGGGGCAGAGCATCTTTTAAGCGTCACAGCAGTACAGCCCTTTCCCCCCATACGTACGTGCAAGGGGATTTCCTGCCATTGCGAATGGAGATTTGCCGGTGTGATGGCAGCGAGTTTTGTCGTCGAAGGTATGGCGCGGTGTGGTGAACAATTTGAGTCGGAATGCAAAAGTGGAGGTCTGGCAGGCCCCCCTGGAAATTTTCTTTTGAGTCCGTGTGGGAGAACCAGCACCACACTTGCCGCAAGCGGCGAAACCATGTTCAAGTTGGGTCGCGATCCGAGCACCCTTTTCGCGGTCATGCCACCCAGCCCAACGCTTGTCTCCTTAAAGACCGATGGCCCCGCAGAGGAGGGACTCTGCCGTGGCATCGTCCATGGCACGGTGACTCTCCAGCGGGACGGATCTATTTTCATTTGCCATTCCAGCATCGACATTCCCGGACTCGGGAAATGGCCTGCTCTCAAACCAGATACACGGCTCGCTTGATGGACATCACCCGAAAATTGCAGATTTTGGCCGACGCTGCGAAGTATGATGCTTCGTGCGCGAGCAGTGGAGCGGCCCGGAAAGATTCTCGGGGTAGTACGGGCGTTGGATCCACTGGGGGAGCCGGGATTTGTCATTCCTACACGCCAGACGGACGATGCGTTTCACTGCTGAAGGTGCTGATGACAAACGCCTGTCTGTACGACTGCCACTACTGCATCAACCGACGCTCTAGCAACGTCACCCGGGCCCGTTTCACGCCGGAGGAAATCGTGCGCCTCACACTGGATTTTTATAAGCGGAACTACATCGAGGGATTATTCCTAAGCAGCGGAATTATCCAGAGCGCGGACCACACCATGGAGCTGGTCATCGAGGTCGCGAGAAAATTACGGGAGGAACACCATTTCCGGGGTTACATTCATTTGAAGACCATACCGGAGGCCTCGCCGTCGCTTATTGCACTGGCGGGGCGCTATGCAGACCGCATTAGCATCAACGTCGAACTGCCCAGCCAGCAAAGTCTGAACACGCTGGCTCCCGAGAAGAATCTCGCACGTACGGAAGAAGCCATGGGGCATATCCGCGAAAAAATCGACGAGCGTTATGCCGAAAAACGCAGGCCCGATGCGCCCAAACCGCCGCCTTTTGCGACGGGGCAAAGCACACAAATGCTGGTCGGAGCGGATGCCTCGACGGATGCGGTGCTTCTGAACTGTGCAGATAAACTCTACACGAATCATCGCTTACGCCGAGTTTACTACTCGGCTTTCAGTCCAATCCCAGAGCCGTCTTCGATTCTGCCACTCAAAGCCCCCCCCTTGATCCGCGAACACCGGCTTTATCAGGCGGATTGGTTGCTGCGGTTTTATGATTTCAAAGTGGAGGAGATCACTTCCCCTGCGGCTCCCAATTTGGATCTGGCGCTGGATCCCAAACTCGCGTGGGCGCTGAGAAATCGCGAAACTTTTCCAGTCGATGTGAACAAAGCTCCTCGCGAGATGCTTTTGCGTATTCCGGGACTCGGAGTCCGGAACGTCGAAAGGATCGTGCGTGCCCGACGCTACACTCGGCTGCGGCTGGCAGACCTGATTCGACTCCGACTGCAGATGAAGAAGCTGCTGCCTTTCATCATGACGGCCGATCATCATCCGGCCAAGCTGGGGCTGGATAGCGACTCGCTGCGTGCCCGGTTTTTGCCACCACCAGAGCAACTCGAACTGAGCTTTGCTGCACCGCCCGCACCTGCGCCAAGCGACTTCCTGTCCGTAAGGTCCGGAGAATTATAGACGATCATGCGGACCATCTGCATCGAGCCTCAATATGAAGCGTGGAGAGCTGCGGCGCGCCAGTTGCTGGCTCGGGCTGTGGCCCCGGAGGACTTGCTTTGGTCGGATGAACCCAAGGAGGCTCTTTTGTTTTCCGGTGAAAACTCAGCCGCCAAGGTTCATAAGGGAGAGGCCATCAAGGTGCCTCTGGCTTTTCTGGACATGGCACGCAGCGCTGCGACTCATTCCGATGGGAGGCGCTGGGCTCTTCTTTATCGCACGTTGTGGAGGCTGACACTGGGTGGAGAGAAGCATTTACTTTCCATGGCCACGGATCGCGATGTGCGTCAGATTCAGGACTGGTGCAAAGCCGTCGGGCGCGACCTCCACAAGATGCATGCCTTTGTCCGTTTTCGGTTGGTGAGTGTGAATGAGGAGACAGGCAGGGAGCAATTCGTGGCGTGGTTCGAACCAGATCATCGCATTGTGCGGCTGGCAGTGCCATTTTTTGAAAAGCGATTCGCCGGCATGGATTGGTCCATCCTGACGCCGTATGAGTGCGCGCACTGGGATGGAAAGCAGCTGCACTTTACCGCTGGGGTCCCCCGCAGCAGCGCTCCCGATGAAGATGCGCTGGATGATCTCTGGCGCACGTACTATCGGAGCATCTTCAATCCGGCCCGGTTGAAAATTAGCGCGATGCAGTCGGAGATGCCGAAGAAGTATTGGAAGAATTTACCAGAAGCGCCGCTGATCGCGACCCTCATCGCGGAAAGCGCAGGGCGTGTGCAAGGCATGATGGACACCGAGGAGCGACCCGCGAAACCCGCACCCAACAACGCTTACCTAAAGTCGCTTCACGACATGAATCAATAACTCATGAGGAGGCAAAAACCCCGTAGGGTCCAGGCAGCGGTGCGCCACCAGTTGGTCGCCACAAGACGCTTGTGAGTCTGCTCGTCGAACCCCTTGGCGAGCTTTTCGTGCAGCGGAATCTGTACCCACCAGGTGGACAACCAATTGCCCCCCAGCGGCACAAGACTCGCCAGCAACCAGAGTTCGCGGGAACCGGTGAACACCAGCCATGCAGCAGTGGCCAACTCTGTGAACATCAGTGGAGCAACAACCCATGTGATCTGCGTTGTGTGGCAGTGGTGATAGTCCTGAAAAGTCTCCCGCCCCACCTGCGCGAATAAAGGATAGTGCACCAACTGAATGATCCAGATTAAACCCACAAGCGCCCAAGTTGCCGCGGAATGACACTGAAGGCAGAAGAGCGGGCTCATGGCTAAGCGGGCCACTGTGCGAGCGCTACGTAATCCGGCCGATCCGCGGCATCGGCATGAATAAAACGACGCACCACCCTGCCCCGTTGAATGAGAAACACACCGGGCATTTGAGTGCCGTCTCCCTCCAAGGCACCCGGACGATGACCCTCGAAAAACGACTTCTGCCCGCGCCACCAAACACTCCAGCCAAACAGCTGGCCCAGCTTGCCCCGACGCAACCCCAGTCCTCTATAAAGTCGGCGCTCGGGATCCGAGATCGCCGGCAAATCACCGAGTCCGTACTTTGCCGTGAAGGCGGCAAAGGACTCCACGGTTCCCATGTGAACCAGGACGAGTTTGGTTCCGTTTTTCTCAATACCGGATCGGACCGCCGAAAGATCCGACAAAGCCTCGCGGCAGAACGTACAGCCGGAATGACGCAAAAAAACAAGTAACACAGGATGTTCCTCGGAGAGTTCCGCGAGGCTGCTGCCTTGATTGCTTTTCGTTTCGGCGAGCAGCGTGGATTCTTCCGGCTGCACACCGCTGCCGGGATCGCTCTGAAATTCGGCCCAGGCGTGCTTCAGGATCAGAAAAAAGGGCCCCCACCAGATGAGGTCGTTGGTCACGCAGTTCAACGCAAAGCCCCAGGGCAACTGCCCACTCCAAAGGGCCTGAACCATACCCAGGGGGCCGAAGACTTTCCCAAGAAAGCCAACTAGCACGATGGGCCAATGCCGCACGGGATCAAACGCTGCGATGGCATACCCGACCCCGTAGACGCCCACAATCATCCCGATACACTGCCAAAACTGGGGATAATTCGGCTGCGGCATATCCAGCCAGCTGAAAATGGCACTAGGAAACAGCACGGCCCAGGCACCCCAAAGCACGTTGTAAAGTCCTGCCGCTAAGAGGACGCGTCGTATCCAACGAGGGGATGAAGCCGGGGTAGTCATAGGTTTAAAAAGGGGCCATCGGCGTGAATCACCGCTCCTGCTGCCGCCAAGCCAGAGAGCGCAGCGCCCTCCACCCGTGGACCGCCAAAGGCGTCTCCGGCCAGAATCAATGGAGGACTACGATTCACTACAGCACAGCGATGTGGGTCCGTTTGTTTGGGTTTGCTGTAACGCCAACCGTGGATTTGAAACGATTGGATCCCGACCCCCAACCATTCCTCCGCTGCCGCCAGCAATACCCGGGCGGTCTCGTCGCGATCCTGATCCCACTGGGCGACGCTAAACGCATCCGTGGCATGGATAGTCACCGCAGGCTCGGGCGAGATGCCTTTTAACTGGTTATCCGCAACCCAAGCGATAGGCCCCTGAGTCGGAGCGAAGCCGCCCGGCGCCGGAAGGCGCGAAGGGCCATTCAGTACGGCCATGACCGCCAGACAACGCTCGTATTGAATCGCTAAAAGACGCGTCTTCAAAGCAGGGTCCAGCAGGACTCCGCCTGCCTCCAGAAGCAAAAGCGACTGGGGAACGGGCGCGGTCAAAATGATCGCCCCGGCCGAATAAATTTCCCCGTCCGTCATCCGGATCAACCAATGATCCACCCCTTGGCTCAAGGCTGCGACCTGCTTTTCCTGAACAATTTCCAAACCCTCCGTTCCGTAACCAGCTAACGAGGACATTCCCGGAGCGCCTCGCCACCGTTTATGGCCGTCCGCTTCCGGCGTAAATCCGCGGCACCATTCAACCGCCACACCGGCAATCTGGGCTGCATCGAGCAACGCCGCAAAGCGTGGATCGCGTGCGGTAACAAATTGCGCTCCATGATCAAACCTCGCTCCGCCTACCGATCGAGTTGCCATCCGGCCGCCTATGCGCTTGCCCTTGTCGAGGACGAGGGTTTGGCGTCCGGCCTTTTGCAAGGCAGTTGCAGCGGAAAGCCCCGCCATACCCGCACCAATCACGAGCACATCTGCGTTTCGGTGGATGACGTTCTGCATCTCAGGTAAAAACGGTAGCTTGTCTCACTCTTCCATACGTGGCCCGCTTAAATGCTGCTCAAGCAACCTGCGGTGTTTGGTGACCCTCCCGCAAACTCGCTTGCGCCACATCCTAAAACTGGAGGGCTTCAGCTCTCGCCGCATAACCTCGACCACCTGTTTTTCCAAAAGACCAGTGCGTTCCTCGATCTCCTCAAACGTGGTACGATCCTCCCAAGCATAACGAACGATAAGAGACACTAGTTCCGGCGAATAGGTCAGTTTCATGAAGGATGAATCGGGTGCATGGTATTGCGTCCTAAACGCGCTATTCGGACTCCACCCCTTTCCGAACCCGTATGCAAAAAGGAAATCCGATCACCATCGAAAACCTCCGTTTTTGAAAACCAACCCGCCCAGCTACGACTTTTGGCCACGTCAGTGATCCACCGCTTGCGGGATCTTTCTTCTCATTAACCGGTTGCCGTGCCGCTTCCAGGATCTCCCATCGGCACACTTCTGAGTGCAGGCTCCACGCTCTCTTGACTCTTCGAGCGGATCCAATCGGGTAGCTGCACTTTCACGGTTGCCCTCAGCCGGCTCAGCAAACTGTACAATCCAAAAAATGCTCGGTGTACATAAACACCATCAGCCGAACCACGTTTCCCATTCAAATCCTTGTTGAGTTGGTCGAGTGAATTCGTTTCGCCCACTTCATAAATCGACCGCAGGAAACTGGGATCGCCAAAGTCGAAAGTGTCATTCCAGAAAGGCATCGCCAAGAGACGAACAGAGCGTTCGCATAACGAGATAATCCTTTCCCTACTTTCAGCGTGGTCTTCTGGAGTCACGATGTTGAGAGCCTCGAGAGCCTCGGTAAATCGCGTTCGATCTTGCGTCAGTTCTGGCTCCAAAAAGCGAAACTGTTTCTTGTAAAAGCTTTCTTCCAAGGCTTTTGTGCACCCAAAATCCAAAACCCATAACTGTCCATCTTTGACCAGAAAGTTTCCTGGATGAGGGTCTGCGTGAAATACGCGTAGATCGTGAACTTGATGGTCGTAGAAGTCCCAGAGTGCCTGCCCCACGAAATTCCGCTCGTGTTGTCCCGCCGGACCATCGGCAAATTTGTCTAGTGATTGTGCTTCCACCCAATCCATCGTCAGGACTCGAGGCGTACTCCATTGCGGGTAATACTGGACGAAACGGACATTCGTCAGATGAGCGGACTTTTGGGATAACTCGATAGAACGCTGAAGTTCGAGCGAGTAATCGGTTTCTTCGAGCAGCCGCGATTCGATTTCTTTCAGGTACTCCGCCACATCCCGTTCCTTGAGTCCGAGGACACTCAACGCGATCGGCTTCAGTACGCGGATATCCGTTTTGAGACTATCGGCCACACCTGGATACTGAACCTTAACGGCCAAGTCTTTCCCGTCCTTGGTGGCTCGATGAACCTGTCCAATTGAGGCCCCGTAAGCAGCGACCTTCGAAAATGTATCGAATAGTTCCAGCGGCTCTTTTCCAAACTCCCGTCGGAACGTTCTGACAACTAATGGATAAGAAAGTGGCGGCGCGGAGTATTGAGCTTTTGCAAACTGTGTCGCGTAAGCCGGCGGAAGAAGGTTGCGATCGATACTCAGCATCTGCGCAAGCTTCAAAGGCCCACCCTTTAGGCGGCTGAAAGTGTCGTATACAGCTTTCGCATTTTCCTGCTGTAACAATTCGACATCGGAAACGGCACCCACCGCCCGTTTCCCGTAATGTTTAAGATAGTTCACGCCGACCCGCACCCCAGTTCCCGCGAGCGCACCCACGCGCCCTAATTTTGTGGACTCGATGGAATCCTGTTCACTCATGCGCGAGCCGTCTCCCGACAGGGAATGAGGAACCGGGCGAGATCGAGTGCGGAATCGAGGATTTGGGTTCGAACCAAGTCAAAGGCAACGGCTGCGGATTTCTCGATAAAGGCGTCCGTACGTTCATAACCGCGGCTCTCGTCCTTTAAATGGAAGTCGATCACGCTTCTGAAATGCGTGTATAAAGCGTCGGGGTAGAGTGCGGTGAATGGCCCTCGATTCGCGATATCTCCTGCTGCTAAACCTTCGTCCAAAATCTTTTTGGCGAACCGCTTAAACCGCGACTCGAAGTCTTTCAAATAAACCGGCCTTGCAAGTGCTCCCAGCTTTAGCAGGCGCGACAACATGATGGAACGGTGATTCAGGGACTCCTCGCAAAAAGCGTAAAGGAAACTCAGTAATTTCTGTCGCGCATCGAAGCCAGACCATTCGTCACCGCTTTCCACGGCAACAATCACTGAATCTATAATTTGTTCCCAATATGCTCTTTCCAATGCTTCCAATGAGGAAAACTCCCGGAAAAAATCGCGTTCTGGGATGTCCAGTTTCTTACAAAAACCGAAAACGGTCTCCGGCGGTCCACCATGCTCGCGCAGGGTTTCACAAAAGGCCTCGAGGATCCGTAGCCGTGTGTCCATTCGCGCAGCTTAGCACAAAACTAAAGGTTTGCGAATCTCTCATAATGAAATTACGGACGCGAAGAGCGGGTGGAATGATCACTTCAATCTCGGCTCCATATTGCGCAATTGTCCGGTATGTCGCCGCTCCATCATGGGCACCATCCCCGGTCACTTTTGTCCTCTCCCCTTCGACTTGCGCAAGCAGTGGGCCTACCTGAGATGGATCACCTGTAGCTGATCTGTGACAACTTCAGCCACAATCATGCCTGTCTTGGCATCCACTGCGAGATTGAAGGCGTAGTGCTTGCTGCTGGTGACGAGCTGGATGCGCCGATCGCGCGTCTGGATGATGGCGAGATAGCCGTTGGTGTTCGCGGGGGAACCGTTGGCGTTGTAGAAACGTTCTTCGGGGCCGACGATGAGGCGGCGGTCGGGCTAGGTTTTGCCTTCGTCGTAACTGGCGGCGGCGGCGCGCGGAGGGGCTTTCATTTAAACCAACCCCTCCTTCAGCGCCTTAGCTACGACGCCGCTGCGGGTGTTCACTTGTAGCTTCTCATAGATTTCGCGGATGTAGCCGTCCGCGGTGTGGTAGCTGAGTTGGAGCTGGGCGGCGGCTTCTTTGGTCCTGTGGCCTTGGACGAGGAGTTTTAGGATGTCCTTCTCGCGTGCGGTGAGGCCGTAGTCCTTCTGCGGCAGGTTGGCTTTGGAGAACATATCCAGCACGCGACGGGCGATGGTGGGATTGATGGGCGAGCCACCAGTGGCGGCGCTGCGGATGGCGGCGGCGATGTCTTCAGTGTTGCTTGTCTTCAGTAAATAACCGGCGGCTCCAGCGCAGATGGCTCGGAATATTTTGTCGTCCTCCTCAAAGACAGTGAGGATGACGATGGCGGTCTGCGGCGCGAGCTGGCGCAGGCGGGCGATGCCGTCGATTCCATTCATGCCGGGCAGTCCGACATCAAGGAGAAGCACTTGCGGTGCATCGATTCCCTTCAGCGCGGCGAGAGCGTCTTCGCAGGCCGTGAAGCGTCGCGGACAAGCGATGCCGTCGAGATGATTGAGCGCACGGGCGAGTCGCTCGCCGTAGGTTTTGTGGTCTTCGATGAGCCAGACTTGGATGGGGACATTCATTGGTAAGGAAGGGTGATGGTGAGAGTAGTCCCTTGCGAGGGTCCGGTGTCGATGCGGACGCTGCCACCTTGTTTGGTGGCGCGGCGCTGCAGATTGCTAATGCCCATTCCTTCGGTCACAGCGGCAGGATCAAAGCCCTTGCCATCGTCTTGAATGGACAGGACGAGGCTGTCGGCTGTTTGCTTTAGCTTGATGCCGACCTCCGTGGCCAGTGCGTGGCGCGTGATGTTATGCAGCGCTTCTTTGAACATGAGGATGAGGTCGCGTTGGCGATCCACGGGCAGTTTGCGGCTGGTTGTTCCTGCTTCGACGATCAAGGTGTGCGGGATGGTGCGAAGCAGTCGTGCGGCGGTTTCACGCAGCAGCGTGGCGAGGTCGTCGGAGCCGTACCGGTCGCTCTGGATCAGGCGCGTGATGTCGCGCATGGCCGCCACGGATTCATCGGCGATGGTTTTGATCTCGGCGAGATCATCGCGGGCCTGTGGATCATCCATGCGGATGTCCTGAGCGATGAGGGCGATGCTGCCGAGGCTGCTGCCGATCTCGTCGTGCAAGTCCTGCGCGATGCGCTGGCGCAAAACTTCCATCTCGCGGAGTCGGATGTGCCGTTGCCGCATAGCCCACGCGATGGCGGCGGCGCTGGCTGCCAAGACGAGCACTGCGAGCGCGCCGAGGCCATAGTGCTGCCACTGCTGAACAAGTTGCCGTTTTTGCGCTTCGATTGCCGCGACTTGCTGCACGATCTCGCGTCGCTTCGAGAGACCCTCGAGCCATTCGGGCCAGTCGAGGATATTGGCGGTGCTGGTGAAGCCATCAACGAGAGCGGTTTTTGACCAGCCCCCGGACTCCGTGGAGTCAAAGGCGCTCACAGTTTTGCCGAGCGCCACATTCTTTCCACCGGACCACACCTGCATCTCGGCGAGGGCGAGGTTAAACTGACCATTAGCGTTGAATAGGTTCGTAGCGGTGAAGCGTACATAGCGGGCGCTTTTACCTCCGGCGTTGAAAGTCACGACATTGTCACCGGGGTTTACAATGAGCTGCGGAGTCGCCTGCGGCGTGTCGCGTAAGCCTGGTATTTCCGTGGCAATAGAAAAGTCGGCGAGGCTGGAGAATTCCAACCTTGCCTCCTGCGGGTAGCCAAACCCTTTTCGGTGCGCGAAGTTCGGCGGCAGCGCGGGAAAGAGCCGTACTTCGTCGATCACCAGGGTCTCACCCAGGTCCACTTGCACCCAGCGCGGCGCGGGATCCCGTTCTTTGCGCAGGTCCACCAGCCGGCTTTGATAACCCAGTGTCGGACTTGGGCGCGTTCCCATCGGTGGTCCGCAAGCGATGTGACCGTCCACGAGATTAGCCAGGCCCCACATCGGCACCGTACCCATCGTGCGGCTATTGCCGAAATCCTCACGATCCATACCGATGGCCACATTGCGCCCACCGCCAAGAATCATCACTTCGCCAAGCGAGAAAGGGAAACGATCCCCCTCTCGAGCCAGTCGCGTCGCGGTGATTCGTACATGCCGCGCAGGCAGTCCCGGAACTGGCAGATAAACTGGCAACGAGCCGGGATTTAGAAAATCAGTATTCGTTTGATCGGCAACGATGACGCGCTCTGCACTGCTTCCATCCTCAGCGATCTCGACCCGGAAACGCAGCGGGAATCCATATCCTGCAGGGGCCGCACCGCCGCTATCCGACGGCGTGGCGATGAGTACGATAGCGTCGAGCGTGTGAGTCTGTTTTAAATCCATGTCCACCCACTCCACCGTGTCCTGCGTTTTGGCATAGCCGCTGTGATACCCGAGACGTGCGGTGGACTGGCGTTCCGGCGCGGGTGGCAAGGTGCGGAGTTCGTCGCGCAGCGTCTGCTCCTCAGTATGGAGCCGACACATTTTCGGGCTGAGAAGGCGGACCACGCTTTCACCCGCATCAGCCGCAGCGCACTGAACTGCCAGCATCGCTCCGATCATCAAGACGGCGGAGAGTCGCCGAAGCATCGCCAGCCAGGCCAGTGAAGAAAACGCATGCATATCTGAATCTTAGATGCGGCGGATCTTGTCACCAATCAGCCCGCTTGACACCCCCCGAGTTTTCGTGCGTAGGCGCACTTTAAGGCAGGTGGTACTATCCATCTCACATTCCCCCAGTCATGACTCCCCCCTCTCGCTTTCAGTCATCATTCGCCGCCGCGCTGCATTTCGCCGCCAGCCTTGTCTTGCCTGGTGCCGTCATTGGCGCGGAACCTTATGAGGCCTTCCTCGAGAAACATTGCATCCGCTGTCACGGTCCCGAAAAGGAGAAGGGTGACTTGCGCCTGGACCGGCTCTCTCGCGATTTCAAATTGGGCGCGGACAGCCATCCAGGAAAGAGTATCAAAAAACTGTCTATGACCTACTCGGCGTCCGCTACGACCCCACAAAGCAGGGGGAGTTGAACGAGGATACGCTGTGGCACGGGTTTGAGCGTCTCGGGTCGGTTCGCTTGATGCCAGTGGCGCGCTCACTTCTGCGCATTACGGGATTTGTGGCCGCCCCGTGAACAGTGACGCCCGCATGAGTAACCTCCTCCTCCTGATAGCCCAGCGCATGGGCGTGGAGACCGACAAGTTTGCCGACAGCAACAAGGTCGTCGGGCTATGAAAACGTTCTCTGTTCTTAGGGAGGGGTTCTTCGTTCCTCGTTCTTGCTTCTTTGTTCCGCGTTATTCTCTGCCGCTGCATTTGTTACGGGTATAGGCTCGTTCGTGCTTGCTGGTTCTTGGTTGTGCGTTCGTCGTTCATGCGGACGCCGCCAACGAAGAACCAAGCACCAAGCACCAAGCACCAAGAACAAAGAACCAGGAGCCGGCGTAGCCGCACCCTTCCGTCCCGAGCCGGGGAAATTTCCGCCGTCCGAAAAAGCGTATACTTATGAGGGGGAACCCGTGCTGCTCGGTCTCACCTGGAAACCGACTTGCGACGGTATCTTCCAGCGGTTCCACGTCTCCGACATCTGGCTGGACGAAACCTCCATTCAACGGGCAGGCCACAATCAGACTGAGACCCACAAAGCCCTTATTCGCAGCCGCTGGATGCCCGCTTGGGTGGACAGCGTTGAGTATGGAAAGTTTGCGCGGGCGACGGTCACGGCCACCCTCTTCGGCGGTATGGACCCCTCGCTGTACGCCGATTTTAAGAAAGGCGCCGAGGTTGTAATCAACGGCTCTGAAAACACGTTGAGACACGCTGGCGGCGGTGTCGGCCCGTCCCACATGGCATCCAAGGGTCCCGTGCTTGAAATCACGCAGGCATCAGGGGACATCCCTCTGGGCAGAAGCGGCATCCAGATCCGGTTTGAAACGAACCTCATCATCGAAGGCATCCGCCCCACTCGGGTCGTGCGTATCCGCCCCGCTGCTTGGCGCAATGTTTTTCTGCCTCCCTAGGAGACGGTTGGAGACCAGGCTGATCCCGGTCGCCGTTTCCCGAGTTCTGCCATCTTTAAAAAATAGCGAGAGCAGCATGTTCGTGGTTCCTCGTTCTGGGTTCTTCCTTGCCCAACGAGGAACCACGAACAAAGAACCACGAACAAAAAACATGAAACTCACCCTCCTCACCGCCCTGCTTGTCTTCGGCATGGCTTTCACGAGCCCTGCCGCTGAAGCCTTTCGCGTCTATGCGCCTTCCCGCGCGACGCAAACGCTTTGGATTGTGGATGCCGTTCCCCGGGAGAA
The DNA here is from genome assembly GCA_945883955.1 of Akkermansia muciniphila. GTDB lineage: Bacteria > Verrucomicrobiota > Verrucomicrobiia > Chthoniobacterales > Chthoniobacteraceae > Chth-196. The sequence goes on along the minus strand of CAMCYN010000040.1, from coordinate 1,235 downwards.
CGGTGGCCTTGAACTGAAGGTGGCCGAAAAGCGGGATTTGGGGTTTAACGGCAGGGTCATCGCAGCGCATCCGAAAGAGCCGCTGCTCTATGTCTCGGGTGGAGGCGCAGAGCGGGGTAAGGTGCCGGGAGCGGTGGTGACTTTGGCGCAAAACGGAAACTATGCGAGCCACCAACCCGTTGACCTGAATGACGACGCGGCCTACCTCAGCCTCGACCGGAGTGGTGCGTTTCTCTTCGGCGTCAGCTACGGAAACGGCAGGCTCAACGTTTATCGCCTCGATGAAAAAGGCGTGCCGGGAAAAGCCGTGGCGACCGTTGACGAAGGGAAAAAGGAGGCCCACTGCGTCCTCGTTTCGCCCGACAACAACTACCTCTACATACCCTATGTGAAGGGCAACCTGGCGCTCTTGCAATACCGCTTCGACGCGTCCTCGGGGGCTGTCACGCCGCTCAATCCGCTCAATGCGAATCCACCGCCAGGCACTGGCCCGCGCCACCTCGTCTATCACCCGACGTTGCCAATGGTCTATTTCACAAATGAACAAGGCATCGGCCTTTCCACCTACGAACGGCTCTCCGACGGGCAGCTTGCGCTGCGCCAGGACATCTCGATCCTGCCGGAAGGCATGTCCAAGGACGGCCTCACCGCCTCCGACCTGGAGATCACGCCGGACGGGAAATTCATCTTCGCCGGAGTGCGGGGACACAGCCAGAATTTTGACCGGATCGCTCGTTACCGAGTGGGCGAAGACGGCAAGGTCGAGTTGCTCGGGTTGACACCGGCGGACAAGATTCCCTGGGGGCTGGCGCTTTCACCAGATGGAAAATATCTACTCGTCTCCGCAACCACCGGGGCGACGCTCTCGGCCTACCGGATCACCACCGAGGGCGGTTTGGAAAAGGCGGCGAGCCTGTCGTGGGATGCGGAGATTTCCGACCTCCTCACTCTCGCCTTGCGGACCGCCGCACCCAACCTTTCGAAAATCACCTCGCGAGCCGACCTCGAGGCCGTCATCGCCGCCGCGCCCGACACGGTACTGAAACAGGCGCTCACCGACCACACCGCAGCCATTCTCGCCGCAGCGGAACAGCACCCGCATGTCGAAGCCGTCATCCGCTCCATCGAGAGCGCGCCGGGCACGTTCACGAAGATCAACACCACTCCCGAGGCGCTCAAGAAAGCGGCTGGCGGAGACATCGCGCTCTTTGACACGCTGACGCTCGTCAGAACCA
>CAMCYN010000039.1 GCA_945883955.1 Akkermansia muciniphila | reverse complement strand
ATACTCAATTTCAACACGCACCATGCCCGAGAAGAAACACCGACTCGGGTTTCAGTCAAAACTCCCCTCCTCTTTTCCCTATAATTCTCGGACCACCTGCACAAAATCCCGCATTTTCGCAGAATCCTTTCGCCCCGGAGCCACTTCGACACCACTAGCCACATCTACGGCGTAGGGTCGCAACTCCCGGAGCAACTCCCCCACATTTCCCGGCTCCAGGCCACCGGCCACCGTGAGCGACAACCTTGGGAAACGCGCGAGGGCAAGCGCCACCAACTCCTTATCCACCAGGGTACCTGTGCCGCCATACGCTCCGGCTACCGCAGCGTCCACCAACACCTGACGGGTGGACCAACCGTCGAGGCCGGTGATATCCCGCGCCGATCCCAGCCGGACTGCTCTAAGAAATGAACGTCCCCCGGCCGCAAACGCCGCGCAATCCTCCCGCGTTTCGTCTCCGTGAAACTGAACGGCGTCCACAAACGGAAGCGCAGCCACTCGGAGAGCCTGGCTCCGGGGCGTGTTAATACAGAGCGCAACCCGGGAAACAAAGCCGGGCAGGCTCGAAATCCAGTCCCTCGCGGCCTCCAGATCCAGATACCGTTTACTGCCCTCCCACGTATTAAACCCCAAGGCGTCCGCGCCGGCGTCAATGGCCGCAAGCGCATCGGCTTCACAAGTGATACCACAGATTTTCACCCGAACACGCCGCAATACGGGCGAGGAGGTTTGCGGGGCGCTCAAAGCTGTATGGCTCATGAATGTAGGGGTGAAACGTGGAAACCAAACTGAGTCGCAGGACTCCCATCAAAAAACGACAAGTACCGTGAGAGCTACCACAAGAATGTCAAAGAACACAGAGCGAACGTCGATCCGGCCGGACGACAGCATTGGGCCATCTGCAGGCCTATTCCGCCAAACACTGCGCGGCGGAATCAGAGACGAGCGGCCCAAAAAGTGGCAATGGCCACCCGCTTTCGCAGATTAAGGCGGCGAATCCGGGCTTATCTTTGGAACGATACGGCCGTGGTAGGTAATCCAGTGCCAGTGTCCGTCATGGGCGTAAAAGAAGGAGGACAGAGTCCAGGCCACCACTGTCACTACGACGCCCACCAGCAGTGCATGCCCCATTCCATCCCCTCCCCCCAGGGCCACACCCGGCACCCAGGCTCGCAGGGTTAAGAACATACCCGAATTCAGAAGGCTTAGGATCACCCCCAGCAGCCAAAGCACTCGGTTTGCACTAACCCGAAGTACCAGCGGACGTACAAAAGCATTTAAAAATCCGATCCACACACCCGCCAGCCAGCATCCCGACACCGATACCGCCTCACTTCCGCTCAACAGCAACATCCCAGCAGTAACCACCCCCACCAAGACCCAACGAGCCAGAAACTCGATCATACACGTTCTCTTAGCGTGTATTTGCGGCGTGGCATCTCGGGCCTATTCCCAGAGGAAACGCTCCAGACGCAACTGGCGGGCACGCACCTTCGCCTCCATAGAACGCGGACCGCCCACCCGGCCAAGCTTTTCGTACAAGGCCACCGCATCAGGCCACTGGCCCTTGCCCTCCAGAATCCGGGCCGCATCGAACCCCGCTTTAAACAACCAGAAAAACTCTCCGGCTTCCGCAGATCCCGGCGCCTCTAAAACCCTATAAAACGCTTCAAGCGCCTCATCCAATGACTGGCGTCCCTCGAGCACTTTGCCGATCTTGTACAGGGCCTGATTCCGCCACTGCGGCGTCACCCCCGGAGTTTCGACTAGACGGTGATACTCGGCAATCGCCTCCTCCTGCATCCCCCCCGCACGGCGGGCTAAAGCCAGCATCGCGTCGGCTTTTCCCGCCCGGGCCGAAAGCTTCAAATCCGGATCCACGCCATTTTGCGCGGCCAGAATTAAATCAAACAAGACCACTCCCTCGGCCTCCTCGCCCAGACGACTCTTGACCGCCGCCTGCTGATATCGCGCCTTCCAATTGAGCGGTCCACCTCCCTGTACCACCCTGTCCCAATATCCCAGGGCTCGGTCCACGGAGCCGGGATTCAAGAGCGCCGAGGCACATTGCCCCGCCAAATACAGAGAGGTCCACACCAATGGACCTTCGGTCTGCCCTTTGGCCACGGAGGCAAACTGGGTCTCAGCATTGGCAAAATCTTTTCTGCGCAAATACAGCTCCCCAAGTTTCATGCGCATCTCGGGCAGTAGAGTCGAATCGGGATGGTTTCTCAAAAAGGATTCCCCTAACCCGATCACCTGAGTGTCGTCTCCAGACTGCGCGGCATCCGCTAGGAACACCGCCAGGTATTCTGCCTGAGCCGCCGCCCTAGGGGACTGAGGATCGCCGGCCACGGTTTGCAGATATTCCCCGGCCCGGCCACGAAGTATCGCCGCCTTTGGGTTTCCGGAGGCTTCGTTGGCATCCCGAAAATATAACTCTGCCAAAGCCACCCGCGCGTCTCCCTGTCGGGGATGGCCCGGATGCGCTTTCAGGAAAGCGCGTATGGATTCCTCCGCATTCGGCTGGCCGTCCCGAATCAACTGGAGCGCCAATTCCAGCTCTAGGTCGGACACCAAAGATTCGGTACCCTTGATGCCCCGGAGCTGAACCAACTCCGATTGCACACGGCGCACCCGCCCGAGACGTAAAGCCGTCAGAGCCGCATTATAGGAAACCGTGACTCCCAGCGCAGAATCCTTGCTCGTTATGGAGTCGAATTTCTCAAGCGCCTCCGCAAACCGGCCCCGCTGAAAAGAAACAAGGGCTTGGCGCAGCACAATCTGACTCAGAACCAAAGGGTCGCGGCAGGCCGCCGTGCCCTCCGATAGCAAAGCCGCCGCGACCTCCCAGTGGCGGCCTTCGATTTCGATCTCAGCCCTTTGGAGCAAAGCTTGGGCAAACAATGCGTGACGGGGGAAGTCCCGGCAAAACTGCGCCAATTCCTCAGCCGCCCGCAGGGGTTTCCCCGTGCTGAAATAGATTTGCGCCAGATAAAACCTTGCGAGCGCCCGGCGGTAGGGAGAGCCCTGACGCGCCCACGTCCGAAAATCTTCCTCGGAGACATCTTGGGATTCTCCGAGTAACGCAGCCAGACGCTGGAAAAGAGGTTCGCACCCGGGGATTTCGCGTTCGGAACGCAAAGTGAGGCCTACGAGTTTGATCGCCTCCTCGGCATTTCCCTGAGCCACGAGTATGTCGCACTGCCCCAAAGTCGCTCCGACAAATACCGAGGCCGGCACTTCCACGTCCGGCAGCAATAGGCTGGTAAACCGCCCGGCAGCCTCAGTTTTTTTACCCTCGGCCAACCACAAACGCCCTTCCAGATACCGATGGGTCGACGCCTCGGCCGGACTTTGCGGTTGAATTGCGCTCAGATCGAGTCTGGCCTGCCCGAGCGCTCCTGTCTCCAAGCGTAATCCAACCGCCGCCAAAAGCACCGCGTTGCCTCCGCCAGCTCCGTCCAAGAACGGCTCCAGTGCCCCTAGGGCCAATGCCAGTTTTCCAAGTCCCGAAAACGCCTCGGCCCGCCCCAGCGCACATGCCACAGGATCGGCTCCGCCTTTTGCGGCCGCTTCAAAGCCGCTGGCTGCCTCGGCCCAGAAACCCATCTGCAAATTGGCTTGTGCCAACCAGCGACTCGCCTCCGCATCGCCCTCCCACCCCTTAAGGAGATCGCCCACGCGCTCGACATTTCCCGCACGTAAACAGGCTTGAGCCAGTAGCAAACTCGCCTGCCTATGCACCGGCTTGGAGATCCCCTCCTGCTTTAAGAGTTTTTCTAACCGGCTTGTAGCCACGGCCCCCGCCCCATTTTCCAGAGCAACTCTCGCTTCGTTCACCAACGGGTCCAGCGCGCCCTCCTGCCCCAGAAGGCTGCCTGTCAATGCGGCGGCAGCCATCAGCGGATAAGCCCATGACTTAGAACTCTTCGGGGGGATCCGGAGGCATTTCATTTCAATATTCTGCTTAAATAACGCCCCGTATGCGAGGCCTCGCATGCGGCGACCTCTTCGGGGGTTCCTTCGACCACAATTTGGCCGCCCCCGGCGCCTCCTTCAGGCCCTAAGTCCAAAACCCAGTCGGCCGACTTAATCACTTCGAGGTTATGCTCGATAACAATCAGGGTATTGCCCGCGTCCCGGAGCTTTAGGAGCACCTCCAGCAACTTGTGGATATCGGCGAAATGCAGCCCCGTCGTCGGTTCATCGAGCATATAAACCGTACGGCCAGTCGCTCGCTTGGCCAGTTCCGACGCCAACTTTACCCGTTGCGCCTCACCGCCCGACAAGGTCGATCCCGATTGACCCAACCGCACATACCCGAGGCCCACATCCTCCAAGGCGAGTAAGCGCTCGGCCACTTGCGGAACATTGCGAAAAAACCGGAACCCTTCATCCACGGTCATATCCAGAATGTCGGCAATGTTGCGCCCCTTGTAAGTCACTTCGAGGGTCTCGCGGTTGTAACGTCTGCCATTGCAGACTTCACATTCGACAAAGATATCGGCCAAAAAATGCATCTCGATCCGTTTGACGCCATCCCCCTCGCAGGCTTCACAACGGCCGCCTTTGACATTAAAGGAGAATCGGCCCGGGTCGTACCCGCGCACCCGCGAAAGCGGTAACCCAGCAAACAACTCCCGGATCGGTCCAAACGCTCCGGAATAAGTCACCGGATTAGATCGCGGAGTACGCCCGATAGGCGATTGATCGACGACGATCACTTTATCCACCTGATCCACACCGACGAAGGACCGATGGGCACCGGGCTTTTGCTGAGAACGGTTCAGGGTTCGGGCCAGAACCCGACGAAGCACATCGTCTACCAGAGTGGATTTCCCAGACCCCGATACGCCAGTGACGCACGTAAAACACCCAAGGGGGAAGTGCGCGTCCACGTCCTTCAGATTATTCTCGGCCGCCCCGATCACACTCAGCCAACCCGGCGGGATATGGGAGCGTTCCACAAGGGCTCGCGGTGTGGCGGGCTTGACCCGATGACGCGGCACAGGGATTCGCCGACGCCCGGAAAGATAAAGACCGGTAGGCGACTCCTCCGATGCCTCGATCTGGGTCGGGGTTCCCGTCGCCACCAAAAATCCCCCACGCACACCCGCTCCGGGCCCGAGATCCAGGACGTAGTCCGCTGCCCGGATCGTGTCTTCATCGTGTTCGACCACGATCACCGAGTTCCCCAAATCCCTGAGCCGGCGTAAGGTGGCGATCAACTGATCATTGTCCCTCTGGTGAAGGCCGATACTAGGTTCGTCCAAAACGTAGAGACATCCGGCAAGCCCCGAGCCGATTTGCGTAGCCAGACGGATTCGCTGCGCTTCGCCACCAGATAAAGTACCGCTCTGGCGATCCAACGTCAGGTACCCTAGCCCGACTTCCAGTAAAAAGCGCAGGCGGTTGGAAATCTCGCGGCGGACTTCGGTGGTAATCAGCTTTTGCTGAGGCGAAAGCTCCAGCCCATCCACAAACTGACGCGCCTCCTCAATGGTCATCCCGCAGAACGCCGCGATGCCGATCCCAGCCACAGCCTCCCCCCACCAACCCCGAACCTTTACCGCGAGCAGCTCCGGACGCAGCCGCGCCCCCGAACAGGCCGGACAGGCCTGCTGCCCCATATAACGTCGCAGTCGTTGCCGGCCCACATCACTTTCGGTGGCCGCATAAAGCGCTTGCAGCTGGGGCACGACTCCTTCAAACGAACGTCTCTGGATTTTCCCATCCAACGCCGGCAGTGGGATCGTTTTCCCTCCGGTCCCGAACAGCAGAGTTTCCCGGACTAGCGACGGTAACACGTGCCAGGGAACCTCCATCGAAACCTTATAATGAGCCGCGAACGCCTCCAAAAAGGAGCCGTAAAAACCTTCGAGTCGTTTGCCCGCCTTCTTCCAGGGCAAGATGGCGCCGTCCAAAAGGGTGCAATTTGGATCGGGCACAACCAGTTCTGGATCAATCTCAAGGCGTGTTCCGAGCCCCTGGCATTCGGGGCAAGCACCGAGGTAACTGTTAAAAGAAAAATGCTTTGGAGTGAGCACCGGCATCAAAAAGCCGGTTTTCGGGTTTTCGTAAGCGGTGGAAAACGACGACTCCACCCAGGTCGCCCCAGTTTGGGTTGCCTGCAACAAAACTACCAAGCGCTCTTTGCCCCATTTCAGGGCCGTCTCGACCGATTCGGCCAGCCGTCCCCGGATCCCATCCTTTAAAACGAGCCGGTCCACCACCACCTCGATCGAATGCGCCTCTTTAGACGGCAGTCGTGTCACAGCCTCTTGGCCCCCAATTTCCACTAGCTCGCCATCAATACGAGCCCTTAAGAACCCCTCTCGTTTAAGCCGGTCAAGCACGTCCCGAAACTCGCCACGTTCGGCCAAAACGATGGGAGCTAACAGCATAATCCGGCTGTCGGGCGGCATCGCAAGAATCGCGTCCACGATGCCTTGGGGCGAGAGGCGGTAGACGGGCTCTCCCGTGACGGGATCATGAGGCTGGCCGATCGAAGAATACAGAAGACGCAGATAATCATATATCTCCGTTGTGGTTGCGATCGTGGAACGTGGATTACCAGAGGAAGACCGTTGCTCAATCGCGATGGCGGGAGAGAGGCCTTCGATGAAATCGACATCCGGCTTTTCGAGCTGATCCAAAAACTGACGGGCGTAGGCCGAAAGACTCTCCACGTACCGGCGCTGGCCCTCAGCATAAAGCGTATCAAAGGCCAGGGAGCTTTTCCCGGAGCCGCTCGGTCCGGTGACAACAACCAGTTTCTCGCGTGGAATTTCCAGCGATAAATTTTTGAGATTGTGCTGGCGGGCCCCCAGAATCCGGATGCATTCGCTGGCCATGCACGGCGCGTGGTTTGGAATCTGCTATCCAACCATCAAACGGCCATTGGCTCCAGTAAGAAATCCCAGATGAACGCCCAAGAAACCTGCATTTCCCGCGAAAGTCTTCAGAGCCTTCAGGAAGATTTGCGGAAGCTAAAACACGACATGAACAATACGTTCGCCGTGTTTCTTGCCCTGGCCGAGCTGGCCGAACGGAATCCGGTCAATTACGAACGCCTCGCCAAGGCCGTCCTGGATCGTTGCCCAAAAGTGGTCGAAGAACTCCAGAGTTTCCAGGAATCCCTCGCTAACCTCATCGACGTCCCCCTGACCGCTCCTTCGGACAACGCCTAAGCCGGATTCACTAGCGGCGTGTCGTCCGGACTCCGCGCTCATTTTCCGATACAAAACGTCGCGAAAATCTTCCCCAACAACTCTTCGGTATCCGCGCGGCCCACAGCCTCGCCCACCGCGTCCATCGCCCCACGCAATTCTTCAGCCACAAACTCGGGCGAAATTCCAGCCCTCAGCCCCTCGGCCGCCGCCTCGACCTGTTGCAACGCACGACGCAAGCAATCTTGATGTCTTGCGTTAATCGCAACCGTCCAGTTATTTCCCGCAAAAAGACCGCTCACCAAGCGCCCCTCCACAGCGTTCTCTAGGGCCTCGAAACCCGCTCCGGTGGCACAAGAACAGCGCACTCCTTCCACACCAGCCCAACTCGGGTCCTCCCCCAAATCGGCTTTGTTTAAAAGTAACAGCACCCGCGAATCCTCCAAAAGCTCCGCCCCGACCCGAGGCCGGCTCCCGTCAACAACCTGCAACACGATGTCCGCCTGCTCCAACTGACGCTGAGTCCGTCCGATGCCAGCCTCTTCAATCGGATCCATCGCTGTCCGGACGCCGGCCGTATCAATCAGCCGAATCGGCCATCCCCGCAACATGACCACCTCTTCGAGAGTGTCCCGGGTCGTTCCTGCCGCCGGACTCACAATCGCCCGATCATAACCCAGCAACCGGTTCAACAAACTGGATTTCCCCACATTTGGTACACCGTAAATCACCGTCCGGGCGCCCTCCCTGAGAACCCGCCCCTGGGACGCCGTGGCGAGAAGCCGTTCGAGAGCCAACCGGACGGACTCCATCCGGCCGCCCAGCGCAGAACCCGTCTCGGGATCAATATCGTCCTCGGGAAAATCGATGTACGCTTCGATTTGGGCCAGCGCTTCGAGCAACATCTCGCGCAGCTCCCGGATCCGTTCTCCAAGGCGGCCTTCGAGTTGTTCGGCCGCCGCACGCAACGCCAAATCACTCTGGGCACCGATCAAATCCATGACCGCTTCGGCCTGGGTCAGGTCCAGTTTGCCGTTCAAAAAGGCGCGCTGGGTGAATTCTCCCGGCTCGGCCGCGCGGGCCCCGGATCGCAGCAGCAATTCCAGAATTCGGCGTGTGAGCAAGGTGCCGCCGTGACAGGCGATCTCGACGACATCCTCGCCCGTAAAACTCGCCGGAGCAGCAAAATACGTCAGAAGTACCTCGTCCAGTTTGCGCTCCCCGTCAGCCAGGATCCCGAAATGGGCCACCCGGGGCCGGAGCGGTTCGGTGGAGTGTTTTCTATGAAAAACCCGCCCCGCCACTTCGCGCGCGGATGGACCGCTAATCCGCAGCAGAGCCACGGCCCCCTGGCCCGGCGGAGTCGATATGGCGGCGATAGTTTCCATAAAAATAGGGCCCGCGCCCTGAGCGGATTCCCAAAAACCTGCTCGGGCTAGGCTTTCGCCGGCAGCAACGCTTGGAGTTCTTCCAGGAAGCGACGATTTTGATCCATAGTGCCCACCGAAACTCGGACCCATTCGGGAAGTCCGTAAGCGTTCATATCCCGGATAATAATCCCTTTGCGCATCAAGGCCTGGAAAAGCACTTTGCCGTCCCCGACTCGGACCAACACAAAATTGGCGAAACTCGGAACAAACTCGAGACCGAGCCGTTCAAAAGCCGCCTGCAGGAAATTGCGACCTTCGGTCGTAATAGCCCGGGTCTTGGACTGATGCTCGTCATCCAGAATGCCGGCGAGAGCCCCGGCCTGAGCGATTCCGTTGGCATTAAAGGGCTGGCGTGTCTTTTGAAGCGTCTCGATCAGGTCGGGCTTGGCCAGTCCGTAACCGATACGCAGATTTGCGAGCCCCTGAATTTTGGAGAAGGTGCGCAGCACAACCACGTTCCGGCCTTCGCGCACAAACTTGAGTGTATCGGGCGGAGTGTCGAGGAACTCGTAATAGGCCTCGTCGAATACCACAACGACATGCTCGGGAACCTTATCCATGAACCGGTCAATTTCGGCCTGGCTCAGCAGAGTGCCGGTCGGGTTGTTCGGGTTTGCGATAAAAACCTCGCGCGTCTTCGGAGTGATCGCCGCTGCCATTGCGTCGAGATCGTGGTGGAATCCGGGATCGGGCACTTCCACGGTGATGGCACCGAACAAGGTGGCCATAAGTTTATAAACCACAAAGGCATGTCTGGCCGTGACGATTTCGTCGCCCGGATTAAGGAAAGCTTTGCCAATAAACTCTATCACTTCATTGGACCCGCACCCCAGAATGATGTTTTCGCGTTTGAGATCACATTTGGCGGCGATTGCCTCGCGCAGATAATAGGCGCCGCCATCCGGATAGAAATGGCTTCTGGACAGAGTGTCGTGCATGGCCGCCAGAGCCTTGGGCGAGGGGCCTAGGGGATTTTCGTTTGAAGCCAGTTTAATGATCTGTTCGGGCTGGAGACCGAGTTCCCGGGCCACATCTTCGATGGGTTTGCCGGGTTCATAGGCGACCAAATCACGGAGCCAGGGGTGTGCGAGATTCCAAATCGGGGACATAAAAGGGGGTCTGAATATAGAGGGCGTACCGAGTGTTGCCAATGGATCCTTAGAAAGAACACATGGCGTATCCCGGCCTGTAATTTCGGGGAATTTATTCGGGCTCGTTTGCGTCGGCACCCCAAAGATGTTCCTTGGTCCATTTGGCCGAATAAAGCCGACACAACCCCAAAGCCGCCGCGACCCCGCCCGTAAAGCTCGCGGCAGTGGTGTACTGCTTGTCCTCGTCGTAGGCTCCAACTGCCATCACCACGTGGTCAAAATGTTCGCTGAGGATTTCAAAAACACGCTCGATAGCTTCCTGCTGGGATTCGTTCATAACGGGCCGCCACCTTGCCTGTGGTATGTCCTCGGAGCGATGAAAAAAGCTGGGGGTCGGGGGGTTAGGTGAGCGAAAGCAGCCGTCGTCATTCCCGCTCCAAGGGAAACGATGAACAGCCCCCCGTACTCGCTCCCTTGGCCGAAATCATCAAACCTCACACAGTCGGCTTTCGTCCCCCCTTCGTCCCCCCAGATGAGCGGCCTCCCTGAAAGCCGCGTCAGCGTTTTTCCAGACCGCTACTTACTTTGGGTGGCCATGGCTGACTGCACCGAGTTTGCCAAATCCACGGCTTTTCCTCGGCCCCAGTAATGGAGGAACACATAACGCGGCTCTTCCATCACTATATGATTGTGAATAGCCACGATATTAATTTCATCCTTGCGAAGGGTTTGAAGCACCGGCTGCAGTTCGGTTTCGAGCACGCAAAAATCCCCGTCCACCACGGCATTCTCGTCCGTGCCGGCAAACGCGGCCCACGTATTCACCCCCATCTCTTTGCCCACCTCACACCCGCACGGCATTTTGGAAGTACGCCCGAAGACAAATTTGGCCATCCCGTTTTGAGCCATCCCCTTCCCTCCGAAGATCACCTCCAGAGGCGCAACCGTAATACTGCTGCCTCCGGGCGCAAACCCGTCCCCGAACACCTTGGGCGGCGTTGGCATCCCGGAACGGATTTCTTTAATCCGTGCAAAAATGTTCTTCAAAGTCGTACCGAGGCCGTCGACCGATCCCTCGCCAGAAATATGCATAAACATGACCCTCGGTTCATCATAGAAGAAGTGGTTATGTAATGCCGTGACACCCATTCCGCCATCAAAGACCGCACTCATCACGGGGTTCACCTCGTCCTGAAACAACACCAGATCTCCCATCAGCATAACTTCGGCATTCTTACCCGGCAGAAACGCCGCCCAAGAGGTCAGTCCCATAAAGGGCGGCATTTCCCAACCGTCCACCTGCACTTTCAGGTCATTGCGCGGAACCGTCACCTTAAACACCCCCTCTGCTTCGTTAAACGTCCCATTAAGGCCGGTAACCGATTCGATTTGAGTCACGTCCAGCGCCCCAAAACACAGCAAGGGAGCCAGCGTAAGCAGCGCCGCCATAAGCATGCTTTTCATATATACTGAATGAATCGGGACTGGAACAGGCGGAGGTTTCGCTCGAAGTGTCTCGGGCGGTTGATGTCTTGCGTCGGCAAAAACACTAAATCGCAGACACCCCGTTTCTTTCAGTGGCATCCCAACTCCGGCAGGCCATGCTTTCCTTATTTGCCCTGTCTTCGCCCCTGTCTCCTGTCCACCGTCTTCCTTCCCGGCATTACGATGCAGTCCATCGAACACCTCTATTTCCATATCCCCTTCTGTCCTAAGCTTTGCCCCTACTGCTGCTTCTATGTCGAAGAAGGCAGTAAGAACAAAAACAAGGCCTTTCTCGATGCCCTCCTAAGCGAAGTCGAGCGCGCCGCAGACTCTTACACACTCCGTCCAAAAACCCTCTATTTTGGCGGCGGCACCCCGACGGCCCTCCTTTCGGGCCAACTCGAATATCTGCTCTCCGGCCTGCGGGATCGCCTCATTCTGGACGATCTCCAAGAATGGACCATGGAAGCCAATCCGGCCACGGTTCGTGCAGAAAAAGCGCAACTTCTCTCGGACATAGGCATCAACCGGATCAGTCTCGGGGTTCAGTCCTGGAATGAGTCCTCGTTGAAAACCCTGGGCCGTGTGCATACCGGCACGCAGGCCCTTAAGACCGTTGAGATCCTGCAAAACGCCGGCTTTGCGGCCCTCAATATCGACCTGATGTTCTCGGTGCCCGGGCAAACCCTCCAAGAGTGGGAACAGGACCTGGCCACCACCATCGCCCTGAACCCCTCTCATATTTCGGCCTATTGTCTGACTTACGAAGAAGACACCGATTATTTCCGCAAACTCACCGGCGGACAATTCGTGCAAAACGAAGAACACGACGCACGCCTTTTTGAACTCACCATGGACCGCCTGGGCGAAGGCGGCTACCGCCATTACGAAATCTCCAATCATTGCCGGCCCGGGTGCGAGTCCCGCCACAATCAGGCCTACTGGGAAGGCAAACATTTCCTAGGATTCGGTCCGAGTGCGTTTTCCACCCTGCCCGGAGTCCGTCTCCAGAATGTGTGTGACACCGCCCAGTACACCCAGCGGATCCTGGCCGGAGGGGACGCCGTTTCCTCGCGCGAACCCCTCGATGACCTCCTACGGCTGAAAGAACGGATCGCCTTCGGACTGCGCATGGATGAGGGTCTCGAAGCTCAACTTTTGCTTCCATGGGCCGAGGCCACAAACGAGTTCGAGCGAATCGGGCTTCTCGAAAAATCCGGCTCGCGATTGCGTCTCACTCGCCGGGGTCGGATGCTGGCTGATTCAGTGGCCGAAGCCTATGTTTAGGTGACCTTCGGGAGGAAATCTCGGCAACCTCCCAGCCTTTCCGTCGGCGCCAACTAGCAAAGCGCCCTAGGAAGACTCCGAGCCCTTAGACCCTTTACACGCGCCTTCCGGCCGGGGCGCAGTTGGACCTCCAAGCGGTCGGCGGCTGAGGCGCCACTCCAACAGCAGCAGGAACCCAATGGAGACCAAAAACCACGGGCCCGTCTGATGCATCATTCCGGCCGTATCAAGCTTCGCGCCAGCGACGGCGACAACCGCCGCGCCGAAAACATTAGGAACATCCATCGCGAGATCCAAAAAGGAGTTGGCTCGTGCGTTAAAGGTCGGGGGCAACCTTAGGGAAACAAAGTTCATCTGGCTGGTGATCCGCCCGAACAAAAGAGCGCCATACAGGAAGGCCAATACGAAGGAGCGCGTGAATAAACGCAAAACTCATCGAGAGCACGGAGTTGGCGCGTGGGATCAGCGGTGGCGGCAGCAACTCGTTAGTCAGCGCCTGGCGGGTAGGATTAAAAGCGCCGGAAAAGAAGGCAACTAATCCGTTGCCTAGAATCAACCCCCAGACGGAGTCGGAAAAAGCCAGCATCACGAGTAAAATGGGAATCCCCGCCACTTCACACAGGATCAGGATTTGGTTCTTCGCTTTACCCTAACCAAACACTCCCCCCAAAAGGGTTCCGAGTATCATCAGAATCAGAAAGATGGCCTAGGTGATACCGATGTACTATTTTTGCCGGCCAACCTACTCGTAGATTCGAAGCAGAATGGCCACCTCGGACACGTAAGTGCCGAGTTCAGAAAGGAAACCCGCGAAAAAGAGGGTGCGATATGTTTTGGAGGCCCAGGGTTCGCGCGTGAATTTTTCCGAATCGTAGTTTGTTTTCAGAGGAGGCGACACTAGACACTGCCCCGATGCCCAGAAACCCTAAGGATATCCCACTTATTCTATTAGCTGTACTAAATGTGGTATTAGTCATTGGGAGCGCCGCCTTGACCGCTTGGGCCACAACGTACCTACCACTCCTGGTCTGGTTGCCGCTTTCCCTCATCTGCCGGGCGGTTATCTTGTTCATATACCTGACCAACTATCAGTGTATCGCCCACTATCATATCCATACCCCGTATTTCAAAAGCCGTCACCTGAACGACCTTTTCAGCCTGATGAACTTCATCTCCCTCGGAGTGCCTCATACGATGTACCATATCCACCACCTCTTTCATCATAAGGGGAACAATGACCGCCGGAATCCAGTGACCAATACCACGGTGGATTTTGCCTCCAGCTATCATTTTTCCAAAGATCCTAATATCGAGGAAGACTTTTTGTCTTTTACGCTAAAGAGCGTTTTCCGATCTGAAATCACCCCACTTTATAAAGAAGAAATTCGCCAAAGACGTCGCATCCAAATTCATCTGGAATTTATCGTGGTCGGCGTCCTTTGGGCCGCTCTCATTTATCTTTGCTGGAAAACCTTTGCATTCTTTTACATGCCCCTCTGCCTTTTCGGGCAGATTTTAAATTACACCGAAAACTACCTCGAACATCATGGCGCTACCCACACAAACAGGCTGGACGATTCGGTAATTTGCCACAGCCCGTTTTATAACTGGATCTGGTTTAATAACGGCCACCATCAGGAGCATCATTATAAAGCCCGGGTTCACTGGTCCCTACTGCCCGAGATCCGCAAGCTGATGCGGGACGAAACCAAACGGTGCACGGTCGAACACTGTCACCTCTGGAACCTGCCTTGGCTCAACAAAAACCGCGTGCAACACCAGGCCGCCTCCGCCGGAACTCCAGCGTAAAACGACCGAAGGTTAAGCTCCTGTCCCGCTTAAAACAAATAGCCCTCGCGCTTTATCCGAAAGCCCGGCGGCTCTTTTTTTTTGCCCCTCACCCGGATCCGCCAAACGTATCTCCCGCACACAACCGGCACCGGGGATTTTATCATTTACGAATCATCTCATGATCACAGACATCGTCACGCTTTGCCATTCGGCGACCATTGTAAACAACCAGATTTCGATGCTCGGAGCTTTCGACACTATTTTCATAAAGAGTGTCCCCTCGCCTTATCCGGCCTTTACCGCAGTTGTTCGCGCTTATTTTTCACCGGACGAAATTGGCATCCACCGTCTTATTCTCCGGATTGTAGATCCCGACGGTCGAACCTTGGGGGAAATGAACCTGGAGCTGTCTTTTGTTGAAGAATCGTTCGACCCAAAACTCACCCTTTGTATTGCACTTCCAATAAACGGAATGGAGTTGAGATGCCTTGGAGAATACGCAATCGATCTTATCCTGGATGATAATGAACCTATAAGGATGCCGTTTTACGTAAAACAAGTCCGTCAATAATACGGCGTCCCTTGATTTATCCCCCCCGGCGCCCCCGATGCCTCGTCTAAACCGGGGTGACGGATTTTGCGGCGGCCTTCCGGAGCCCTTCCAAAAACCGCGCCACAAGCGCACTCGGGCCCTCGCCGCTCCACACGGCTCCCACCGACAACGCCGTGCACTCCGGCATCAGCGGGCGAAGTTCCAGGCGCGCACCCACAACCGCCTTCAGACAGGTCGCCACCAGCGCGACTCCCCGCCCCGATTCCACCGCGGCCACCAGACTCGAAACACTGTCGTGTTCTTCCTGGATCGGTGAAGCCCGGGTGGCATTTTTGCCCGGACACCCGAACCGTCGGGCCAAATCTTCATGATACTCGGGATAACCCGTCCGTGAATACCCGATAAGACGTTCGTCTCGAATATCCTCAAATTTCAGCGAAGTCCTGACCGCCAACCGATGGCCCGAGGGCATGGCTACGGCAATGTCGTAGGAACGAAGTTTTTCGACATGCAGGTTCCTCAACCGCCGGCCCCGGGGAGTGGGCATCAGGGCAAGTTGCAAGCGGCCATCGTAAAGCCCCTGAAACATCTCCTCGGTGTTCAGGTCGTGAATCACCACCTTTACTTCAGGAGAAACGCCCTGAAACCACCGGAGCCCTTCTGGCAGCAGTTCCACGGTCAGTGTCGGCGAATACCCGATATGTAATTCGCCGCGAGTACCTCCGTCTATCGCCCGCGCCACACCCACCGCCGTCTCCACCCGTTGGATTACCGCGCGCGCCTCCTCCAGAAAAGCCCGGCCGGCCGGGGTCAAACGCACCGTTTTGGCCGTCCGCTCCAGCAGCGAAACTCCGATTTCCTCCTCCAGATCGCGGATCTGACGGCTGAGCGGCGGCTGTGAAATCCGCAACCGTTCGGCGGCCCGCGTCACGTTTTCCTCTTCAGCAACAGCAATAAAGTAGCGCAGATGACGCAGTTCCATCACGCCGACTATACCCGGGAGGTATTCTCAGCCAAGAAACATGATCTTTCACGACCAACGCCGATTCTACTTATGGTACTGCAATGATCACTTACAGAAAAGCAAACGAACGCGGCCACGCCGTACACGGGTGGCTGGACACCTGGCACACCTTTAGTTTTTCCAGCTACTATGATCCCGCCTGGATGGGTTTTCGCAGCTTACGAGTCATCAACGACGACCGGATCGCTCCTGGCCATGGATTTGGTACCCACGGGCACAACGACATGGAGATCCTCACTTACCTCATTAGCGGTGAGCTTGAGCACAAGGACTCGCTCGGCAACGGCCGAATCATCCGTCCGGGGGAAGTCCAGTACATGTCCGCCGGGTCCGGGGTGCGCCATAGTGAATTTAACCCCTCACGCGAGAATCCCTGTCACCTGCTGCAAATCTGGATTGAGCCCGATCAGAAAGGGGGCTCTCCGCGTTATGCCGACCGTGCCCTCGGGGCCGTGCCCTCCGGGCAACTCCAGCTCATCGCCAGCAAAACCGGTCGCGACGGTTCCTTCGCCATTCATCAGAATGCGGATCTGTGGCTGGCAAAGCTCGAACTCGGCGACACGGCAACTCACACGCTGGCCGGGCAGCGACACGCCTGGATCCACGTCGCCGAAGGGGAAATTACGCTCAATGGCGAAACGCTCTCATCGGGCGACGCCGCCGCCGTCACTGACGAAACCTTCCTGCGACTTCACGCCGACAAACCCTCCCAGGTCCTCCTCTTCGATCTGAATTAACCCTCATCATTTCCTCCACTAACACGCCGCAAACACACCAACAAAACCATGAGTACCATCTCCATTCTGTATTTTTCCGGCTCCGGCCACACCACCAAACTCGCCGAAGCCGTCACCAAAGGAGCAGCGGCGGTTGGCGGAGTTCAAACCCATCTCATAGCGATCAACGGCGACGATATTGAGAAGGGCCGCTACGCAAACGATGAGGTCTTTGCTCAATTGGACGCCAGCGACGCCATTATTTTTGGTAGTCCCACTTATATGGGCGGACCGGCCGCCCAATTTAAGGCCTTTGCCGACGCCTCGAGTGGACGTTGGTATCACGGAGGCTGGCGCGACAAGGTGGCCGCTGGGTTTACGGTTTCGAGCGGGCCGAGCGGCGACAAACTCAGCACACTGCACTACTTTTTCACTCTGGCCATGCAGCACGGCATGATCTGGGTCGGATTCCCCGAAACCATGATGAACGATCAGGGAATCAACCGGCTGAGCAGTTACAGCGGCGTTATGGCCCAAGCCGGTCAGGAATCACCGGAGGTTGCGCCGAATGCGGCGGACAAACTCACCGGCGAACTGTTAGGCAAACGCGTGGCGGAAATCGTCGCACGATATAAAAAATAGGGCACTCCCTCGCCAACGCTCCGGTGATCGGACCGTCATCACCGCAGCAACCCGCTTCCCCCCGGTCATTACGCTTTCATTCCATTGCGTCTTTCGGTGTCCAAATTCCGATCCGGCCTGCTGGAAGCAGCACGAAACACTTATCGAGGAAACTGTTCCTTACCCCCTATTAGCTCGCAATGCGAGGTTTCTGATACATAGATGCCGCTATCGATCCGGAATATCCACGGCTTATCTCTTGCCCTGGAAGTACCACTACGCGGAGCGTAGATCACTGTTACTCCAGAGTGCTTTGAACCCTCAATATATAGGTCTCCGTCATACAGCGAATTTCCGCAGTGATATCTAGTGATCCCCATAGCCTTTACTAATTTTTTCGGCGAATCGCACAATTCGCGAAGCTCGGTTTTATTTCTACGCCTTTGCATCGGTTCAATCCCGCGTCGCGGCTCCATGGCGCCCCCCTGACCAATCCCTGCAGGACCCGCCTCGACATTAAGGCAATATTACATTCCATAAGTAAAATCAACACACGCATACCCACATCCATTAAACATTACCCGGCTTCGGAACGCCCTCCAATTATAAGCGCGACGGCGGCACCATCCTCACTGTAGACTTCGAACTTCGACAAGCCGCCCGGCAGTGATTCCCGCCGAAGACTCATGAACGAGCTCGCACAAAATTAACCCGGGAGCCAAGTCAATCGCATCCTGTGCATAGAGTGATTTGGTGATGCGACACAAAAGACATGCGAGCGTTGTATATTTACATTTAACTACAACATTTTTTACCAATTTCAAACTGACCCATAGTAAAAACCCTGAATTCAGGCAGGAAGTTCTTCGGTCCAGATGGAGGATCTCACTAGCCGCAACCGCAGGGGTCCCAGATACGGAAGCTTCCAGTAGGGAACCCATCCAAAATACGGTCAGGCACGAATCCTTTATAAGAGCGATCCATCTGTATTCGAAAAAACCGAGGCTCACCGAGCCCGCAGGCAGTTCTGGAAGGCTATTGCCCTATTGCGACAGTGTTGGTCCAAACTCCCAGTCTATCAATCCACCAAAGCCGCCTCCCCCGGCACAACTATCGCTCTTGCGATTTATACATTTTCAGACATTCACCGTTCAAACACTCATCGGATACAAACATCATGAAATCTAATAAAATAACCACCATCCATGGCGGAAGGCGTACAGGTTTGGATGGCACCTTTGGAGACGAGGAGCGAAATAGGGTAAATGGTGCGGATTCCGGGCTGGAGCTTACCGTGGAAAAGGAGGAGGACTTTACCGATTCCTACGACGAAGATGACGAGGAAAGGGTGGAATCCTGGGGCGTGTATGTATCAAAGCCGGAGAAGGTATTAATTGGTCTTTTTTGGGACAAGAAGATTGCGCAATTCTTCCAAGACGCCATCCAGGACTCTCCATTGATCGCAAATATTCAAAGCGCAGCAGACGGTATTGCATGAATGCGAAACCTTAAGCCCACAACTTCGACATAAGCGCCTCGAAGTAGTTTTTATTGTGAGCATTGATGGGCGGATAAAAGAAACCTCCAGAAGCGCACCAATGAACATTTCTATGGGCGCACAAATACTCCACTTGGCTCTTGGCGGCAATTAAATGAGGCTGGTTTTACACAGTCCATCAAATTCATAAATTACAGATTAATACATCACAATAACAAACAAAGGCAATCCAGCGACCCGCCAGCCTCCCATGTCTACTATACATAAATTAGGTTTCGGTGGCTGCTTATTGATATCGCCCAGCATCACAGTGAAAGAGACGCTAAACAGTGCCGCTTTATTTCGCCATTTCAGGGCTATTCGGATTGGGGAAATCTACCCAGCGCTCTACTCGCAAAGCCTCGTTCCGGCTGGGCTAAAATTCGGGCAGGAACAGGGGTCTTTCACCCCATGGGAGTGTGCAGCTTCGCAGCGCACACAAGGCGCACCGTTGGTGCTCTGAGCGCCCGTCAGCCTCAAGTGGTATTTTAGGCGGCACGGCTTCATCGCGCGAAATGCGCCGGTAGTGCGGTTGCCCACGGCCTGGCGGGCCCGAGATATGAGGCGTAATATTCCGTGCAGTGGGCATTTCACGGAGGATACGTATATTTCCGCCGATTGAGGCTCGCTCCGGGCTGACCCGTACGGCAGGGGGCCCGGCCGGGAAGGGGTTGGCAGTGGCAAATATTTGGCTATCAGTGCGATGGAGGCCGTCTATTAAACGGAAGATTAAGGTTTTTTATACTAACTTTAAACGGTTCTTCCGTCGGTTCTCTGCTTCCGTTAGGTGACAAGGGCTTAACCCCTTCTTCACCATGCAGCAGACATTTTTAGGCCATAGTAAAGTTCCATCCAGTCGTCTCGCATACGGGTGTTGGAGGATCGCGACCAGTTCGGATCTGAGTCAGAACTATGCCGTGGCCAAAACGGCCATCTTCACGGCGCTCGACGCCGGCTACACCCTGTTTGATCACGCCGACATCTATTGCAACGGCGTTTCCGAACAGATCTTCGGCCGGATTCTCCAGGATAATCCCGGGCTGCGCTCCCGGATGTCCATCGCCACCAAATGTGGGATCCGGCTTAAAAATCAGCCTCATGGTGCACCGGCCCGTTACGACTTTTCCAAAGATCACATCATCGCCCAATGCGAGTTGTCCCTAAGACGTCTCGGGATTGAAACCATCGATCTACTCCATCTGCACCGTCCGGATTACCTCATGGACGCAAGTGAAGTGGCCGAGGCCTTTGACCAGTTGCGAGCCGAGGGAAAAGTACGTGAATTTGGCGTGAGTAACTTCCGGCCTTCCCATGTGTCGCTGCTGCAGTCGGCGCTGTCGTTCCCCTTGGTCGTAAACCAGGTTGAAATCAGCCTTCTTCAGATGAAGGCACTCGAAGACGGGACACTCGATTATTGTCAGGAGAAAAAGATGACTCCACTGGCCTGGAGTCCCCTGGGAGGCGGCCTACTCGCCGACGGCGGAAAAGACCTCCTTCCCGGACAGATGGACTACGAACCCTCGTTTGTCGTGGCCATTGTCGACTGGATCGCCAAAACACGCAATGTGCCCAAGGAAGTGGTTTCCCTGGCGTGGCTGCTCAAACATCCCTCAGGTATTATCCCCATTGTGGGCACGACAAGCCCGGAGCGGATCCGGCGCATGGCCGAGGCAAGCGGAGTGGATTTGACCCGGGAAGAGTGGTATCATCTGCTCACTGCGGCCCGTCCCGAACCCTTGCCCTAGCCTTGCCTTTTCACAAACGATCCCGCCATGAAATCACCCCTTGGCTGGATCGTTCCAGCAGTGATCTGTTCCGCTTTCTCACTGGCTCCTATGGTCTTTTCCTCTGAATCCGAGCCGGCCGACCCTTATCTGTGGTTGGAAGAAGTCGAAAGCGGCAAGGCCCTAGACTGGGTTCGCCAGCAAAACCAGGCCACCCTCGAATTGCTTCAGGCACGCCCCGAATACGCCCCCCTGCGCGCTCAAGTCCTCGATATTCTGAACTCCAAGGAACGGATTCCGGTAATTCAGCGGGCCGGCTCCTGGTTTTACAACCTCTGGAAAGACGAAGAACACCCGCGCGGCCTTTGGCGTCGCACCACCCTCGACGAATACCGCTCGGCCTCCCCCAACTGGGAAACCGTGCTCGATCTGGATGCGCTCGCCAGAACCGAAGA
The DNA here is from genome assembly GCA_945883955.1 of Akkermansia muciniphila. Taxonomy (GTDB): domain Bacteria; phylum Verrucomicrobiota; class Verrucomicrobiia; order Chthoniobacterales; family Chthoniobacteraceae; genus Chth-196. Next base: position 289 of record CAMCYN010000039.1, on the reverse strand, counting down.
CACCAACTGGGTCTGGGCCGGCGTGCATTGGCTTGCACCCGCTTATGAGCGCTGTGTGCTCGAACTCTCGAAAGGCGGGGCCGACGCCACGGTCGTGCGCGAATTTGATACGGTCACCAAAGCGTTCGTGACCGACGGCTTTGAGCTGCCCGAGGCCAAAAGTTCCGTCGAATGGCTCAATGCCGACACACTGCTGGTCGGGACCGAGTCCGGGCCGGGATCGCTTACTACCTCGGGTTATCCGCGCCGGATACAATGCTGGAAACGCGGCACGTCAATCAGCGAAGCC
>CAMCYN010000038.1 GCA_945883955.1 Akkermansia muciniphila | reverse complement strand
AAGGGAGATTGGGGCCGCACCTACCCGGTCTCAGTACAAGTTGCCGGAAGATAAATTCATTTTTGCGTCCTTTAACAATATCTACAAGCTGAACCCAAGGATGTACGATACCTGGCTGCAGATTTTGCAGCGGGTCCCAAATAGCGTTTTGTGGTTACTGGATGATAATCGCTGGGCTACTGAGAACTTAACCCTCTTCGCCAAAGCGCGGGGAGTAGATCCGAGCCGTCTTATTTTTACGTGTCGGGTAATGCCTTTGGATCATCTAGCACGACTGCCGCTAGCCGATTTGTTTCTCGATAATCATCCGTATAATGCCGGGTCCACGGCCAGTGATGTTTTATGGATGAAGGTGCCCATGCTCACGCTTAGCGGAAAAACTTTCGTGTCGAGAATGGGCGGTGGTCTTTTGACCTCGCTCGGGTTGCCTGAACTGATCACCTACAGTCACGAGGAATACGAAAACAGGGCCGTGGAACTGGCCTTAAATCCTGACCGAATTGGTGGTCTACGGGAGCGGTTGGCTGCGGCTATTTCCGATCCCAGTCGAAATTCAGCGCGGCAGTTTGCGCAGAATTTAGAGGAGGCGTTATGGAAGGCTTCCGGATGCGAAATTCCACTGCCCGCAGCGACGGCTCCCACGGAACTGTCCTGCGCTCAAAAGAGCCTTCTTGTCCGTGGATGGCGTGATATCAATCATTGTTATTCGTTGGTAAATCAATTTCAGCTCATCGAATTATTAAAGGATCCGACTCTCCAGATCCTGCACGAGGATCTGCCGTATGCAGTGTCTTCGTGGTCTTCGGCGATTAATTCAACAGGCTTTGATCCTAAGACGGCTCAACAACTAGCGGCTATTCCGAACTTCCGAGGGCAGAAAGTGGATGCTGTCTATAATATATCCCTGCCGGTGTCGTTCTACAAGGGACCTGCTAAGAAGGTAATCACCTTTATTGCTGCGGACTTTGGAATCGAAGGTAAATACTTCGCTCCGGGAACCCCTCCGCCTGCGACCTTTACTGAGGACCGGAATTGGGTGGTCACCCCTTCAAATTGGTCGAAAAAGAAGTTGGTGGAAGCGGGCCTTAACGCCGAACGGGTCAGTGTCGTCCCGCATGGAGTGGATACGGATCTCTTCCGTCCGCTGGCGCAGCAGGAATGGGATCATGTCAGGACCCAGGTTGGAGCTTCTCCGGAAACCTTCCTGTTTCTTAATGTGGGTGGCGCGTTTTGGAATAACGGCGGAGATTTGTTGCTGCGCGCGTTTGCCGAACTACATCGGGAATATCCTTCGATTAAGCTTCTGCTAAAGGATAATCGCACTTTGTTTGGGCATACGACCGATGAAATTATATCGGGCTTATCGGTGAAGTATCCCGCGCTGTTCACCGAGGAAGTTCTCCGCGCAGTGGTCCTTTTACCCACTGCAATGTCTCCGGAGCAGTTGCGATCGCTTTATGGCGTAGCCGATCTCTATGTTTCACCGTACCGCGCCAAGAAATTCAATCTGCCCGCGCTAGAGGCCATGGCCTGTGGCTGCAAGATTTTGGTGACCGAAGGTGGGGCCACCGAGGACTATTATTATTCCGAAGTATGCACCCGGATTAAGAGTAAGCTGACTGCTTCTGGCACTATAGTAGAGACTGGCGGTTATTATCTGGAGCCGGAATTCGAAGATCTCAAAGCCAAGATGAAAGCGGCTATTGAAGCGCCTTGCTCGCGCCCGGGCACCTGTGGCGTCCAGCTGCAGGAGTTCCTGAAAGGCTGGACTTGGAAGTCAGCAACGGAGCGGCTTTCAGAGCAGCTTTTCGAAGGGCTGGAAAAATAAAAACTGAAAGATTCTCCCCATAGTGGGCTTTCGAGCTTGTCTGATCAGCTATCAAATACCCGCTGCAACTCCGGGCTCAGGCTTCTTATAAATTAGAAGAATGCACAAAACGGAGGGATGCCTTTACTTCTGCGAAAAAAACACATTTAGCCACTCGCCCAGCTATCCTCTGCAAAACTCAATCGCCTTTTCATAGGGCATAAGCCCAGACAGCAGCGGGGTGCCAAGTTGAGAAAGCGAAGGGGCGACGGCCATTAGAGACACGCTCTGGGATGCAAACCTCGTACGCGTGCCTCAAGAAGCTCAGATCCTCAGCCATCACCAAAAATTGCAATTGAAAGCTTTGGCATATCAAGTTTCTAAAAATGAACGAATGGTGCGGGCGAAGCCTTCTTGTGGTGAATATTTTGGCGACCATCCCAATGAATTAAGCAAGCTTACATCAGGCACGTTGCGGGCGATGGGGCTTTGCAAGTATCCAGCATCACTGTGCCCGACGAGGCGCTCGACTCGCAACCCAGGGCTCATGTCCACCAGCAATTCGGAAAGCTCCAATATGCTTAATGCCCCTTGGGGGTTGCCCACATTGTATGCTTGCCCGGGAATGCCGTTAAGCAAAACCGTGAAGAATGCTCGGACCGCATCAGCAAGATAACAGAATGCTCGTATCGCGCTGCCGTCGCTCTTCAATATGATATTACGTCGATTGACCACATCGGCTACAAAGTCTGCAAAAACTCTGCCATCATCAAGCGCCATCCCTGGACCATAGGTATGAAACGGGCGAACGATTTTGCAGGGGACGCCATGCTGAATCCAGTAACTCACGCCCAATGTTTCGGCCGCACGCTTGCTTTCCGCATAGCAGGAGCGGACGTTGGCTATATCAATGTAGCCATAATCGGTTTCTTTTGCGGGCGGCGCGGATGCGGCAAGTTGTCCGTATACTTCCCCACTGCTGAAATAAAGAAACGACTCGGTTTTCCATTGTCGGGCTAGCTCCAGCAGGTTATTCATACCTAGTATATTGGCGCGCATTACCCCTACTGGGTCTCTCCCATAGTATTTCGGACTTGCCGGACTCGCCGCATGGATAATTATGTCTGCACGCGGCAATTCGTTTTCTAGTGATGAGACATCGCCAGGGATCAATGAGAAATCAGTTCGACTCGCATAGTGCGCGAAACGCCGGACGGCTTTTTCGGGACTGCGTACTAGCCCGATTATCTGGCAGTTGCAACTTTGTGTCTCATTAAGATAAAGCAACGTTTCAACCATGTAGGCTGGGAGGAAACCTCCAGCGCCAGCGATAAGCACGGTTTTTTTTCGCAGTTGGCCCACGCCTACACTTCGCGCAATTTCAGCGATGTCTTCCCCTATGATTTTACGAATCATGATTTTGGTTGTTTTGACAAAATTCGGCCACTGCCCGGAAGTGATTTTGTTTGTGTAAAAAGATGTAATTAGTGTCCGCTGTGTTCTCTTCGACGGAATCGAATGGCAGAAGTTTTTCGCCACGAATTATGAAGCATGAATAATTCAACTCGGCGAAATACCGTATGATATCATTGGGGTGATAGTCGAATTTTCTTGCCCACTTACGTAGCATTTCAGTGAAAATCACCGGTCGGTTGTTCGTTAATAATTGTTTTGCCCCCTTGAAAACAAAAAGCTCTGCCCCCTCGACATCACACTTAATAAATGCGGGAACGGTCCCGCCTTGGGTGATAAAGTCATCCACCGTTGTTACGGTGCATCTTATGAGTTGTGAGTTTGTGCCTTCTGTCGAGGTGGCGATAAAGGATGCGCCGGAGTTCTCGGCTGATACCGCGAATGTCAACTCACCGGTTGAGTCGGATAGCCCAAGGTTGAGGGCGCTGATTTCGTGTATGTCGTTCAACTCCAGATTACGCTTCAGGTATGAATGGGTGAGTGGCACCGGCTCAAACGCCACGCCTTTAATGCCGGGAAAGTAATGAGATAGTGCTAAGCTATAGAATCCGGCATTTGCACCGATATCGAATATATTGATGCTCGCGCCCCCCAAGTGGCCTACCAGGCGCTTTACTAAATTAATTTCAGCGGATTCAAAAGAGCCAAAATTAAATGCTTCAACTGGGGCTATGCGATTGTCTCCAGCTGGGCAAATCATCTTGATTTTAGGCTCCTTAAATTCAGCCACAATTTCTTTGTTACTGATCCTAATTGCATCTAGGTTGCAGTTTTGAATCTCATTGGCGTACTCGAAAAGTAATTTGTGTCGGGCGTACATTGTTTCTATAAATTCCGGTTTTGATATTTTTCCGGTTTTGAGGGCTGTTTTTATTTCTTTAAATGTGTCCATTGGGTTTTGTGTGAAGGTGAATGTGTTGGTTGATGAGTTCAGGTTCGGTGTAATATTAGGCAGTTCATGGGCCGTAGATTGGGCCTGTTTAATTTGAAACCAGAACCAGTTTTTTACTCGGGCAAAAGTCGTGCGCTAGTCGCCTTTCAATTTTTCATGAGAACACCCCAACACCCAGGCCACCGAACTCCTGTGTTAGTCCTTGTTAAACTGGGCGGGTGCGAATCCGCTTAAGAAACGAGTTAGAGGTGCGACTGATTTTGCTATGTTCAAAGAGCCTACTCGGCGCGTTGGTTGAGTCGAGCGAGTTTGATTGCTCCCCTGCTTAGTATGCGTCCGATTAGAGTGCTTTCTAACTGGACGTCAGGCACGAACCAAAGATCGCGTCAGAAAAGGCACGTGCTTGCCATTTATTGGCAGGACACGTTGGTTGTAAGAGAGTCAATCGTTCTCTTCGCGGGTGTTCCTCTGTCGTGGAACCTTCACAAAAGTAGTATCAACAATGGTGCCCGCCTTCAGAATCAATCATTGCGCTTCGAGTTCAGCCCCAAAAAGTGCCAAAAGAGGCGATTGTTTCCTTTCGGTTGGTCAGAGCGACTCGAAACAGCCATGAAGTCGTCAAGTTCGGAATTTTCGATCCAATGCGCGGACCTAGCAAATCCAAAACCTAACCGGTGTCCGGTAAAGGGTTAATTTTTCAAACTGCCCTTAAGACGAAGAACCGACCGATTCCCTCTGCGACCTATAGCTGATAGAAGTGCTGCGTCTCGCTATCATCAATCGGGAAATCCCGCGAAATGTTCAGACCAGGGGCACAAGCGAGAGCAAACCGCTTTTGAAGCGCAATTGTTCTGCTGCCTTCCGGCGTACCGTCTAACACCGCCTGCATTACCCGTAACATCAACCACGGATCTACGTCTTCTCTGAGCTCAACTCCGGGCTGTGCACTGCAAGTCTTCACTCGAAAATGGTAGTGTCCATCAGCGAGAAGCCTTTGCGTCAAGGCGTACACCTCGTCCATGGAAGTACCGACCCGCCTCGCCTCATTAAAACTGAACAAAGGCAAAGTGACGCGAGGGACATCCTTCAAGACAATACCCTGCCAATGGTCATTGGGCTGTTGTACATCAATGTGGCCGGGTACATACCTCTGAAGCATCAGTTCCATGACATCGCTGGAAACCAGCGTATTTCCACCATGGACGATCCCGACACCTTGGTAAGGAACGTGTTGTAAGGTACCAGGTAAGCCGGCGTAACATCTGCGGGATGGCAAAAGCGGGAGTAATTCAAGTAACCCGCGAAAGTCAACGACAGAGGTTATCGTGGTTGAAAATAGATGAAAATCATCGCTACGCAATGCCAGCAGGTACCGGTAAAGGGCCATCTGGCGATGAATCGTGCGCTCATTTTGTTCGGAGGACCAGACACCAGTTACGGCATAGCCCTCCGTCTGCCCCGAGTTTGGATTTTGTCGATCCCATTTGCTCCCGCCAATTCCAAAAACCAGATCGCCTCCAATTCGTCGTACTTCACCTGATGGAAGCTCAAAACTATCTCTAATAAAAATGACTTTAACGCCAGGGAAGTGAGAGGCATAGAAGTCCCACAGCGCCCGCACACGGGTGAATACAGGCAATTCAGGTCCGTACCCTACACTGACTATCATGTTTGGCGCCTGCAATGTTCGTAATCCGGCTCGAGACGCAGTTGGAAGACTCGGAATCCCTCCCTTTGCAGCGGGCTGTCGCGGCATCGGGGTCAACCCCAGTGTTCCTGGCTCCTGATACAGGTAGTGTGTTTGGGCGGACAGTGGCTCGCCGTACCCCGCTACTGGCTCACTACGCCTTTGTTGTACCCCCCACGCCAGATATCGAGTCAAAGTGCTCACGAAACATTCTGTGGAAAATGGATACGCCTTTCCGCTTGTGAAAAAGCTCCGAATTCTGTCCAGGTAACTGGCGTGAACTTCGGCAGGCATATCACGCAAAAATGCGTGCATGTCATCGAACGTTTTGAACTGATTAATGCCAATATAGCAATCTGATGGGATCCACTGCGCTATATTGGGGGCACCGCCATAAACCGGAACCACTCCTGCAAGCAGACAATCCTGAATCTTTTCGCTGATGTAACCGGCATAGCCCTGCGCGTTCTCATAAACCAACGCAAACCGGTAGTGCGTTAATGTTGCAAGCTTATCACTTACGTGGCCTTTATAACTGGGGAAAGCTGCGCCGTCCCAGCCCATGCCATACAAATCGAAATCGTCTTTCGCATTGGCTTCAAACCACCGGATTGCCCGGATACGATGGGTATACAACTGGGTTGGAAAGTTCTCAGGGTTAGACAGCAGCACTGAACTGTTGACCATGGTTAACAATTTTCGTTGTGCAAATGCTGCCTGGAGCACTTGAAAGTCGTGTGGAAGCCCTAGGTCGGTGACAAAGTTGTTCTTGATGTACCTGCGCCCGTCTACAAGTCCATCCTCCCATGTAAATATGTAATCAAAATGGGTGTGGTAGCTGGCATCCCAGTTTTCCGGCTTAATGAGCGGACACTCATAGATAATCAGGATCTTCAGAATGTCAGCCTGCATCGCTGCAGCACTGAGAACATTGTCTGACTTGGGACGATCCAAGAGAACCAGTGCGTCAATGTCGGTCGTGACATCTTCGACCTGATCCAGCGTCAAAAACTCGATGCCATTCAACTGACCATATGCATGGAGGTCACACCAGGGTTTCAATGAGTTGTGTCCGTTCGCAACACTCATATTGCGGAACAGATGACCTTGCCTGGTCAGGTTCTCGTAGCAACCCGACACACCGACCCGGATCGGGCGCTGCTGGCGCACGGCACCCGCAAACTCTGCGATAGGTTTTGTATGTGGATTATCGATTCTCGGTGGCAAGATCAGCCAATCTTCGGGCCACACAGGCGTGTCCATGTGCGAAACCCTTTGATCCAACTGCATGGGCGCCACCACGCTTCGTGGCGAACTTGCCCCAAGAACCGCCCCCCACATGGACAGGCCCGTGTTGGTCACGATGTGCAATGAGAAGCTCGCAAAGAACCGCAAGAGCGCCAACTCATCGGCCGCGCCATCCACTTCCAGAACCTTGTACTCCAAAGGCAAACCCCACCGCCTTTGAGCGACATCTGCGTTTGTGCAGACTACAACCACCATAGCGTCCGGTGTGGCTTCCCGCAGAGCGGCAACAGCCTCCCGAACATAGCTCACACTCACCATTGCGGCACCATCCCGCAAGTCAATCACAGCCGCTGAGCTGAGCGCGGCAAGACTGCCCCAGTTGGCATCAGCCCATGGTGCCACTGGAAGCGCCTTATACATCTCGCGCAGCTTTGGCGCACTGCGGCACCAATACCTCGCGTCAGTCCACCCGCCGACAAAAAAAGCCTGGGGAACATCACCGAAGCGATCACCGGGCAAGTAACTCTCAGGACAAGTAACATGGTTCCGCCCACGGACGTCTGAAAGGGTGACCTCATCACCGATGGCGCAAGCCCCCCCGAGGAGGTCGCACACTAGCGCCTCACCCGAAAACTGACAGCGTAAAGCGCTGGTATCAAATCCAGCCATGGACAGCCCGAATGCGTATTGACTCAATTGCCGATGTAACGGCCCCTCAACTTGCACAGCGATCATCTCATCAACCTGTCTAGCGGTAGTTGGGCAATTACGGCTTAAGACGCTCATGCACTTTTCAAGACGCAGTCGCTGATTAACCCACTCAACGTATCTCAGCTGTTCTTGATAGATTTGTGTATAGATTGTTGAATCCGCATCCTCAAAGGGCGCTCTTTGATCTCTGACAGAAATAGTGGGGACTTGAGCAAAGACTAAGGGTAGATTTCCTTTAATGGCGCCATTGATCACCGCGTAAAAATTACTATAGCACGATGGATGTTTATCTTTATATATCTCATTGTCATATAGCTCCGTCCTGATGATGTTGCACGATATTAAACTGTGTGCTATCAAGATGTGAGGCTGGTTCTGTTTGCAGAATTTTGCAAACTCTTCATAGTTAGAATAACACTCAGTAGGCGGATTGGCCATCTCGTAAGAGGAGTCTTTCGTCAGCAATAATCCTGGTTTATAAAATGACAATAAATCAAGAACAGCCGACAGTGCTCCGTTCGGTAAAACCTCATCATCACCTATGACCCATGTATACTCGCCCTTGGTATGGGTGTATGCATGATTTATGTTGGAGTTGGCGCCTATGTTTTCGGGATGCTGGATGTACTCAATGTCAAACCCCCAATCACCTCCGTTCAGCATTTCAAGCGTATTATCTGTGCTGGCGTTATTCCAGATATACACCTTAACAAGCTCGCGGCCGCGCAACGGCGGAAACTGCACTTTGATCGAAGTTAGTAAATCTGACAAGTAATCGCAACGGTTTCTAGTTGGTATTGATATAGATAGAAATTCTTTAGTTTCCATGGGATGCAATCTCCTTGTGTTGATGATAATGATGAATTTTCCCTTTAACGTACGTTTGGAGGAAGGGGCAGTATTGCCGCGGCGCGTTAAGAGTTTTTGTTGCTATGACTGCACTGACTGAAGTGCACTTTGGAAAATTAACGAATCCGCAGAACGGACATCATTTTACAAAGAGAATTTACCTCAGAATCCAAAAAGCATCACTTTTTCAGAGCGCCATTAGGTCGGATAGTAGTGTTGGCGGCCTGTGTATAAAATGGTTGGGTGATATCGGGGGGTATAATGTATATGCCGAAGCTTTTAATTTATATATCCCAAATTCCTGCCCAGTTAACATTTTGGCGTGCCTTTTTTGGCCCATGCTGAAAAGTTAGCTGTTATTCAAGTCGCTCTGCTGTAAATCTCGCGCCAGGGCTTACAGAGATTATGTCCAATTGATGCTTGGGGATTCTTTAGAAAGTAATCGTCTGTGGTTAGATCTTCGTGGGGATTGAAACGCAAATCTTCATATTCGTCCCCGAGGGTCACAGTTTATTGTGTAGCGAAATATGTCGCTGGGCTAGCGGTAATTGACCAGTTGCGGAGTGATGTCCTGCGTTTTGAGGACATCATCTTTGTACTTGAGTATAATGGGGTGGAATATATTTCCGCCAAGCTCTGTCCATTGTAGCGGATAAGTAGAAATGGTGCCATCTGGCAGCCGGACGCCTAGCTGATCCATGGGATGACGGGCCGGATTGGCTTTCAAGGCCTCCAGCAAACCATCGAGTTTTGCCTCAGTAGCCTGCATCCATTCGGTGGTGAGTCTGGTTTGTCGCCGGAAAACCATGCTGCAATACCCGATTACATCCTGGTAGTGCTGACGCAATTGCTCTCCAATAGCCCCTGGCAATTGGGCTACAGCCGCCGGGCTGATCTCCGGATATCCCAATGCGAGTGCCCCGCTCTTTTCCAGAGTAAGGAAATGGGCATCCCAGGGCCTCAAAACAGGTTTAACATCTGTGTAACCACCACCGTAATGGTGCATTAAATAGCATCTCAGATAGTCCGCTTTATGCACTTCGCTGAGATAAGAAAACGCTGGATGGAAGGGACATTCGGGGAGTTCGAAATTCCGCAAAGTGGAATCCGTGATAAAGACCACGGGGCGACCTGTGTCGCGGAGGATGGAGAGAACAGCCTCAGTCCGTGTGGGCGACATCACGTAAGGTCCCAGCCAGAAGGTGAAGACGAGCCCGGAGGCAAAGCCATCCAATTGTGGGAGTCGATCTCGGCCCACGGCCACAGGGGAGGGAGTCGGACTCCCATCGTCGCGTTGTAACTGATCGTTCGGGCACAATGGTGGGATTGACTCGGAATGTGGTGCCGGCCCCTTCACATGATCGTCAATCTTGATGCCAATGGTTTCAAAAAGGGCACGCCGCCCTTCGGCTACCTGTGGGTCGGAAGAGGCATGCTTATTATAGATTCTAATATAGCAATCGAGCAGGTTCTTTTGGTTCTCAATACCGCGGTGCACCTGAGCGGGCGTTGAGTTCTTGTAAACAACCGGCCCAAGGACGGGGACGTGGGAAAGGGTCGCTTTTGCAGCCGCTGAAAGAATGAAGTCCCAATCTTCATAAGCAATCGCTTCATCAAAAGTGATCTGTGAAATAAGGCTGCGGGGATAGACTATGCAATTGTTCGGGATGAAATTCTTGATCCACAACTGTCTGGGAGGGATTGGACTCAGATCGGCAAACCGACCTTCCTGACTTACAGCCTGATCGACCACCTCAAAATTCGTATAGAAAACGGATTTGCCCGGTCTTCCTCTGAGGCCATCTGTAAGTGATAGGAGAAATTGGGGCCGAAAAGCATCATCATCATCGAGGAAAAGGACGTAATCGCCCGTGGCCACCAGCATCGCCATATTGCGACTTTTTGCAGGCCCAGGAGTGCCGGTTCTTTGGATAAAAACATCCCCAGACCTCAGCGTTTCGCTTACTACGGCATGTGTATTGGTGTCCGTTGAATCCGAAACCACGACAATCTGATGGCAGGGATATGTCTGCGCTAATAGTGATCCGAGAGCCCGGCGCAAAAGTTCGGGGCGTTCATGGGTTGCTACAATGACGGTGTAAGTCGGTTGCATTTTAAATACGGTTGATTAAACCAGTCTTCAGTGGCTGAAAAATTTTTTGTCGTTTTCTAAATGCAACTCAAAAATGGACCAGGTAATGCAAGTCAGTTCTACCGGCATTCAGTAAATCGCAGATTCGAATTTTTGATCTGGGGCTCTAAGATCGTTTTCATTCCGATCCTTTGTTGTTAGCCTTGCAAGGTATGAGGGCAGAGAGCGGTCGCCACCACAACCTCTGAAGTCAAAGTCATTCCTGGTAACAAGTGCTTTTATTGACCGGGGTCTTAAGCTTCGAGATTGACTCCGTTGGTCGGCCAGAAAAAACAAAGCTTAAGCTAGGTTAGCTGGGTGGAGCAACCATCCATGTAAGCGAAGTCCTCGGACCAGGGCAAAGCGACAGTGCAAGCGGCAAAATGCGGCGTGCTCTCCGGACACAATGAGGCTGCATCGGTGCAGCTGACGACTGAAGGACCGAGGATGTGGGATTCATGTGGTTCCGGGCAGCGAAGCAAAGGAAGGCAAATGTGAGGGACCCACTGGGGCTAAGTTTCTCAGCTGGAACTCAGTTCACTTCGATCCGCCGTGACTTGGCATGGAGGGGGACCTGAAGGTTTGCTTCCACTGTTTCGCGAGGTAAAAAAGGTGATAAATCCTCCAACGGTGGAGAAATAAGAGTTCCGTCTGATTGCACGGCAACTCCTAGCTTGGGATGGAAGAATTGCTCGGGATGCATAAATACCTCGCAAATGACAGGGCCGGTAGCCGCCTGTACTTTCGGCATATCACGTTCGAAATCTTCCCAGGTTCGGATCTGATAAGACGGGATATCAAAGGCTTTGGCTATCTTGCTGTAATCGGGGCAGGATACACCGGTCTTTTTGTCAGTGCCGGCATAACGTCCCTTCAATACGGCCTTTTGGGTATGTTTAATCATTAGATACCCGTCGTTATTAAATATGATGAGCTTAATGGGTAGATGGTGATGTACTACAGTCTGCAATTCCTGGAGGTTCATCATTAACCCGCCGTCGCAATTTAAACAGAGCACTTCACCGTGGTTTCTGGCGATAGAAGCCCCAATGGCACCGGGTAGACCGAATCCCATTTCGCCGAGACCTTGAGAAGTCAGGAGGCGTTGGGGCGGAGTGATCGGCAGAGCCTGATGGCCACTCAAGAGAGCGGTCCCCATGTCGGTTACCACGATTTGGTCGGGTTTCATCACCCCCGCCAGCTTATCCATAAACCGGTAAGAGTTAATAAACCCACCCTGGTCGTCGTGTTCAGGACCCAGCCAGGGGAAACGTCCCTGGACACCCCGGCACCATCCCGTCCACTCGGTGTGCGGCGGAACCGACGGGCAGGATTGGATCTGTCGGAGCGTTTCCCTAATCCAGTCTGCCGCGTCGGCGCACACGGTATGGTTTGTCCGGGAGGGGTACTTTTTGAGTTCCGTTGGGTCAATATCCACGACGGTGATATTCTCGGCAGCTCGGGCGAGTTCACTAATGTCGTATCCAACCTGTGGAATGGCTAGGCGGGTGCCGATGGTGACCAGGCAGTCGCAGCTTTGCAGAATGAAGTTGGCCGCGCGCTGCCCGTAAACGCCGGCACTTCCCATGACCAAAGGATGTCCTGAAGGCAGCAGATCAATAGCCGACCAGGTGAGTAAGACGGGGATGCCCAGAGTATCCACGAGTTGGGCGATCTCTTGAGCCGCACCAGCCATTCGAATTCCAACGCCCAGCCAGAGCAGTGGCCGTTTTGCGCTCGATAATTCGGCGAGGGAGGACGAGACCGCTGCCGCTAGGGCTTCGCCCTTAAGCGCTGCGCCTCCGAGGACTGGCAGTTCGGGTTCGGGAACGTAATGGCGGAGGTCGTCCTCCTCGACCATCGCAGACTGGATGTTCATCGGGAAATCGAGCCAGCAAGGTCCAGGACGCCCGGTCGTGGCATAATGCCAGGCTTTCTCTAATTCATAAAGTGCCTGTTCGGGTTCCATAATTCGGGCCCCGTACTTGGTCATTTTACTCACGGCAAAAGGACTATCGTATCCTTGGATGCCGTACATGCGAAGGTCGTGATCAGGGGGGATATAGCGGACGTTCTCCTGTCCGGAAATTACGATGCAGGGGATAGAGTCGGCCCAAGCTGAAAGGACACCAGTAATAGCATTGCTTGAACCGGCCCCCGCTGTGACTAGGGCGAAAGTTGGTGCGCCTGTAATCTTCCAATACGTCTGTACGGCCATGGTACAGGCCTGTTCATGATGATTACAGATAAGCTCGATGTTGGATCGATGAAATATCGAGTCAAAGATATGGGCATTAGCTGAGCCGATAATGCCGAAAGCATGCCTGACGCCTTTCTCTTCAAAAAAGCGGACAATGAGGTCGCTAACTTTGGTTTTCATTAAGATTGAATTAGCCGGTGCCAGGTAATGGTGCGTTGAATAGCTTCGGCTAAAGGCACGGTAACTTCGACGCCGAGTTCACGCTGGGCAAGTGTGACCTCCGGTACGAGTCGAGTGCGGTCGTGTCCGGCTTGGCCAAGACGGGTGTGAATTTCTGGAACAGGAGAAAACGACTGGGTAATCATACGCGCCAGCGTGGCGAGATCCACGGGTTCGGGACTACCGATATTATAGACTTTACGAGATTTGCCGTGGACCAAGGCTGCTAACACCCAAAATGCATAGTCACTCATATACATGAGGCTGCGGATCGTAGCGCCGTCGCCCATAATCCGAATGGGGCCTCCGGTGAAACTATCGCGGATAAAGTCGGTAACGGCCCATGGAAGCTGCATGGGTTGGTAAGGGCCTACAAATCCGAAGGGACGGAGGGTAACCACGGGAAGTTTGGTTTCACTAATGGCGCTTTGCGCGGCCACTTCGGCGAAACGTTTGGACTCAGGATAAACTGCATTCATGTCGTTGCAGCGGAGCGGTCCGGCAAAGCTTTCGTCAATCCGGGGTAGATCCCAAGGCTGAGCTCCATAGACGAGTCCAGAGCTGAGTAGCACAAATTTCTGAACATCTTCCAGGAGATTGGCTGCCCGCAACACTCGCAGGGTGCCCATGCTGTTTACCTCGGCGACCGCGAAGGGTTGGGAGGCGAGCAATCTACGGTCTGTAAGAGCGGCCGCATGGATAATATAACGGGTGTCGCGTGGGAATTCCGTAAAGTAGCGGATGTCGCCTTCTTCAAAACGCGTCAATTCTTGCTGGACCAGATGGGGCCACTGGGTGGCAAAGGTGCGGGCATTGCGACTATAAACGGTGACACGCAGTCCAAAATGATAGCGTTCGTTTAGAACATGGATGAGTTCCAGTAGCCACGAACCTAAAATGCCGGTGCCGCCGGAAATAAAGAGATGTTGTCCGCGTAGCTCTTCGAGGTGAGAGCTGCGTCCTTCCAGAACAGCCTCGGCATCGGAGCGGGTTAGGGCAGTGGCACGACTCATAAGGTGGGACTAGGGGCTGGAGGTTTGAGGGGGTTGCGCTGGGCGAGGTCGGCGGCCACTTCTATGATAAGATCTTCCTGGCCGCCTACGATCTTGCGTTTGCCCAGTTCGAAAAACACGTCACGAGGATCTACGCCCATTTGTTTGGAGGCTCGTTGGACGGGCTTGGAAAAACCGGAAAATACGCCGGCCAATCCGCTCACGATCGTAATGCCATTGGAATCCGGAAGGGAGCCGGCAAAAAGTTTTGCCGCGAGATCAGCTGCATCCAATGCTTTATAGAAGTTAAGGGCCGTATTATAGCCCTGTTGTTGCATCACAGCGGCAAGCAATTCCAGTGGTGCATTACCGGCCCCAGCTCCAAACCCCTTGGCTGTACCGTCAATAATGCGGGCTCCGGATTCTAAGGCAGCAAGGGAATTGGCGATGCTTAAACCCAAATTATGATGCGCATGAAAACCTACCGGCACGTCTAGTCCCTCGGACAAGAGGCCAATTTTAGCAGTGACATCTTTTGGAAAACAGGCCCCCGCCGAATCCATCAGTACGATGCCCTGGGCTCCGTAAGATTGCATCTTTTTCGCCTCCTCTAGCAAAACATCGGCAGAGGCCATATGGCTCATCATTAGCACGCCCCACACCTCCCGACCGACGGAGCGAACGTAGCTGATGTGGCGCTGCGTAATGTCGGCTTCGGTGCAATGGCAGCCTATCCGAAAAAGGTCTACGCCCGCTTCCACGGCATTGACGATCTCGCGCTTTATCGTGGCAAAGCCGGGGATAACATGGACGCTTAGCCGAGTATTTCGCAGGTCTTGTTTGGCCGCACGTAACATCTCGCTTTCTGGAACAAGGCTTTCGCCAACCTGAAGGGAGGATGCGCCTAGTCCGTTGCCATGTCCGACTTCCAGAAAGTCGTACCCGGCGGCCTCGGCGGCGGCAGCATAAGCGTGCACCTGTTCGAGGGTGATTTGGTGGCTGTAGGCGTGTGACCCGTCGCGCAAGGTCGCATCGCAAATAGTAATGCGGGGAGTGGTGGCCATACGTGGTATTTTAGGAAACGCGTCGACGGGCTAAGGCTTCAGCGAAGGCGATGGCGGCACAGTTAATAATGTCGAGATTACCGGCGTATTTGGGCAGATAATCGCCGAGGCCGTCTACTTTTACCATAGTAACTAAGCGGCCGTTTTCAACGATGGGCTCGAGAAGGAGTTGATAGCCCGGCACATAAGTTCGAATCAGAGCTACCATTTCCGCTACTTTCTTGCGTGTAGCATCCAGATCTGGATTGAGAATCTTTGCCATCACCGTGGTCTGCATGTGAACGCAGGGTTGGGCGGGGTTGAGATTCAGAATAGCTTTGGTGTGGGGGCAGTCGGAGAAGAATTGGAGGCCGGTCTCGGTAGTATCCAGATATTCATCCAAATTAATACGTGTGGCCGGACCGGCGCTCCGCGAGGCGATACTTGAAACCGTTTCGATATATTGAATGGCTTGATTTGCTTGGGCGATTGCATAAGCCAACGGAATCGAGGCCTGCCCACCGCAGGTGATCATATTGACATTGGGTAAGTCCAGGCACTGATCCAAATTCACCGCAGGCACACACATCTGTCCGACTTTGGCTGGAGTCAGATCGACCGCTACAATCCCGGCCCGATTAAAAAGCGGAGCGTGTTTTATATGATCCTCGGCGCTGGTAGCATCAAAGACCAATCCGATTTCTTTTTTGAGATCGAGGATACTTTCGACCCCTTTGGCCGAGACCGGAACGTTGAGCATACTCGCTTTGGTCATTCCGGAGGAGGAAAGATTACGCCCCGCAAAAAGCCTGCATTCGAGCACCGGAGACCGCAGTACCTTCAGCAACAAATCTGTACCGATGTTGCCCGTACCAAGAATTGCTACCGGTAGTTTTTTAGAAACCATGAAATCAAACTAGTTGGCGACTGGATTTGGGTGAAAATCATCAAATACTGTGACGAATATTTAGGCGACCCATTTGGCTGTTTTGCGGATAGCTTCACCCAGCTGGATCCGTACCTGTAAACCTAACTCTGTCTCGATTCGCGTAGTGGCTGGAACGTAGCGCGATACCGGTCGGTTGGGATTGGCTTTTTGCAAAAATTGAAGTGGATAAAGCCCTCTGATCTCTGCGTTAACAAAGCTTGCCAGTCCGGCAATATCTAAATCAACCGGAGAGCCGACGTTGTATGCTTTGCCAGAAACGCCCTTAAATAGCAGCGTCCACAGCCATACCGCCAGGTCCGAAGCGTAAAGATAGCTGCGGTTGGGTGTCCCATCGCCGCCGATCCGGATCGGCTCGCGGTTTAAGGCGTTGCGAATGAAATTCCCAATGGCGAAATGGCTGTCCAGCGGCAGGTGCGGTCCGACAAACGCAAAGCAGCGTGCAATTTTTACCCCGTAGCCATGCTGTATGGCATGCACCGCACACATGTGTTCGGATACACGTTTGCCCAGCCCGTAGGCTGATCCGGGAACCAAGGAATCGGGCGCTCCGTTGTAGGTTTCGGGCACATGGGTCATCTCGGAGGGTTGCTGCCCGTAGACGGCCCCCGAGCTGGTGAGCAGAAATTTTTCAACGTCTGCTCCGGCGGCGAAATCCAGAACCCGGCGGGTGCCGCTGACGATGGCGTCGAGCATTTCGTCGGGGGCTTCCTGGTTGAGCTTGGCGCTGGCCTCAGTTGCTGCGTGTACGACGTAATGAAATCGTCCGTGCGGAAAGGGGAAGGAACGAATGTCCCCCTGGAGAAATTCAAGATCCGGACGGTCGCTGAGATGGGGCGCTTTTCGGGCAAAGGCGGCCGCATCCCGTGTGAGAACAACGGCGCGCATGCCTAGTCCGAGAGTGTCGTCGATGTGGGTGAAACTCTCGAGCAACCACATGCCGAAGAAGCCCGTTCCGCCGGTGATAAAGAACGATTTTCCCTGCGCTTCGCTCCACAGATCGCGCGTGGGGAGTAGCACATGGTCGAGATCCTCTTCGGGAAGTCGTTTGACCGGCGCGGGCATTTCGGAAGCAGGCTACTGACGCGATTTCACAAACGAGCAAATGGTGTCGATTTCGTAATCGAGCATCGCCGTCGTTAATCCGGGATAGGTGCCGAGGAAAAGCGCCCGGTTCATAATCTCGTCCGCTCCGGGAGTTTCGCCCACTACGCGGAAGGCGTCGGGGCGATCCTTTTTCAACTGCACGAAAACGGGCTGGCGCAGCAGGTTGCCGCCGAAAAACATCCGGTTTCCAATCCGTTTGGACTCCAGGTACTGAGCCAGATCCGTGTGCGAAAACGGAGCGTTCGGTTTAACTCGAATCATAAAGCCGAACCAGGAGCAGTCGGTGCGGGAACCCGAATTGTCCCATTCGAAAATCGAATCGACGCGAGGTTCGGTCGGGGGCACCCAGCGGGTGGCGTGGGTGGGAAGTGAGAACTCAAAGAACTCTTCGAGGCCGGCGAGTCCATTCCTCAAATACTCCCAATTCACTTTACGCGCCGTAATGAAGCCGGGCAGTTTTTTTAGCTGCTGGCGACCGATGGCGGCCTGCGGGTCGAGGGGCTTCAGGTTGTAGCCGAGATGACTGTAAATATATTTGTGGTCATATCCTTCGGGAAGTTCGCCCAACTGCCAGCAGAACCGCTTATTGCAGGTGTTGTCCTTGCCCGAGGGACACCAGCAATCGCGGCCCCAGTCACGGAAACTTTCCGCGTAAGATTTTAGCGGAGGTTTGGAGATGATATTGACCGCGCCGCCCTCTCCCATGGTGAGATGGTGTGGAGGATAAAACGACTGGGTGGAGATATCCCCCCAGGTACCCGTGTACCGGGTGATAGAAGCGCCATCGGCTGGAATGCCGGGTGAGTTTTCGGTGAAGCCCAGGGCTTTTGCCCTGGCAATGGGCATCGAATAAGTGCAGCCCAACGCGTCGCAGTTATCTTCGATGAGCCACAGGTCGTGACGCCGGCAGAACTCCAGAATGGTCCCAATGTCGAAGGGATTCCCCAGAGCGTGTGCAATCATCACGGCCTTGGTTTTGCCGGGACTGAACGCATCTTCGAGACGGTCCGTGCTGATGTTTCCCGTGATCGGATCGTTATCCAAAAACACCGGGATGACCCCCGCCTGCAAGATGGGAGCGACGGTGGTGGGAAATCCCGCAGCAACCGTGATGACCTCGTCGCCGGGCTGAATGCGTCTGTGCGCCGGGAGTTTATGTGTGGTCAACGTGGCGAAGGCCACAAGGTTTGCGGAGGAACCCGAGTTGAGTAGCAGCGAGTGTTTCACGCCGAGGAGTTGGGCGAGTTCCTTTTCAAACGCTTCGCCTTCGGGCCCGAGTGTTAGCCAGAAATCGAGGGTGCTCCCCACCGCGGCTTCGACTTCATCGGCGGTGAATACGCGTCCCGCATAGGGCACCGTAGTGACTCCTGGTTCAAAGGGGAGGGTACGTTCCGAGGCCGGAAGATTGGCCTGATGCATGGCCGCAGAATACTCGCGGGTCAGGCGGAGAATCTCGGCTTTGAGTTGTTCGGGAGATGGAGACATTGCGGGGTAAGGAAAGTGAGAAATTAGAGGGCCCAAGCCTGGCCGGCGTTTTTTGCGTCCAGGCAATATAAGTCAATCTGCCGCCGGGTGAGGGCAAGATGGGACGACGCGTCCTGGTGGCAGGTGCGGTACCAATCGACGGTGTGTTCGATGGTTTTTTCGAAATCCCAAACAGGCATCCACGCGAGGGACTCCTTGGCTTTGTCGATGCAGAGACTCAAGAGTTTGGCTTCGTGTACGGCGTTCGGGTCGCTGCCATCGGTCCATTCTCCGGGCCAGTGTTTGAGGATTTCACTCACCAGTTCTTTGACGGACCGGTTGCAGTCCGGGATGGGACCAAGATTGAGCGAGCTGGGAGCGGCGGCGTCTTTGGCAAGGGTGGCGGCAAGCCAAAGGTACCCGCTCAGGGGTTCGAGGACGTGTTGCCAGGGGCGGGTTGCGAAGGGGTTGCGCACCGCGATGGGGGCTCCCTTTTGCAGGGCACGGATGCTGTCGGGAACAATCCGATCGTCGGCCCAGTCGCCGCCTCCGATGACGTTGCCCGCACGCGCGCTGGCAATTCGGACGGGGCTGGTTGCGGATTGAAAGTAGGACTGGCGGTAAGCGGCTATGGCAATCTCGGCCATTGCTTTGCTGGAGCTATAAGGATCGCGGCCCCCGAGATGGTCGCCTTCTTTATAAGGCAGCCCGTGTTCGCGGTTTTCGTAACACTTGTCGGTGGTGATGAGCAGCGCGGTGCACGGGCGGTTTAAGGTGCGCAAGGTTTCGAGCACATGGATGGTTCCCATCACATTGGTCTCGTAGGTCTCGACGGGTTGATCGTACGAGCGACGTACCAGAGGCTGGGCAGCCAGGTGGAAGACGAAGTCCGGATGGCACTGCGCGATGGACTGCCTGACGGCCACGGCATTGCGGATGTCAGCGACCTGATGATGCAGTCGGTCGGCGAGATTTAATTCCTCAAAAAGCGACGGCGAAGTGTCCGGTGCCAGCGCATAACCGTACACCTCGGCCCCCATCCCCAGAAGCCACTCTGCGAGCCACGACCCCTTGAACCCCGTGTGGCCGGAGAGCCACACCCGTTTGCCTTCGAACGAATGGGAAAACATTACTCCAGTTTCCAGGGGGCGTTTCCTTTGCTCCAGAGATCTTCGAGCAGGATCTTTTCCCGAAGTGTATCCATCGGCTGCCAGAAGCCCCGGTGTTCGAAGGAGGTGAGTTGGTTTTCCTTTGCGAGTCGTTGCATTGGTTCGCGTTCCCAAATCGTGGAATCTCCCTCGATGTAATCAAGCACCTGCGGTTCGAGGACAAAAAAACCGCCATTGATCCAGCCGCCATCGCCTTCGGGTTTCTCAATGAACCCGGTGACCGAATCCGCCTCTAATTGAAGGGCTCCAAACCGGCCCGAGGGTTGGACGGCGGTGACCGTGGCGAGCCGTTTGGAGGTGCGGTGCTGCTCAATGCTTTGGCGGATATTTACATCACTAAGTCCGTCGCCGTAAGTCAGACAAAATGTTTCATTTCCAATATAAGGGGCCACACGTTTGATGCGACCTCCCGTCATGGTGTGTTCGCCGGTATCCACGATGGTGACTTTCCAGGGTTCGGCATGTTTTTTATGCACCTCCATCGCGTTGTCGCGCATGTCAAAAGTCACGTCGGAGGTGTGCAGGAAGTAGTTGGCGAAATATTCCTTAATCACGTACCCACGATACCCTGCACACACGATGAAGTCGTTGATACCAAACGCAGAATAAATTTTCATCAAATGCCAGAGGATGGGCTTTCCGCCGACTTCGATCATCGGTTTTGGGCGCAAGGCTGTCTCCTCGCTGATACGTGTGCCGAGGCCGCCCGCTAAAATGACGCATTTCATAGAATTCTGCTGCTACCCTGCTTCATTGCGGAGCGTGAATAAAACCACAAATCACGAGCCCCAGCAGAAAGTTCGGACGGATTGCTAGACTTGAATGAGAAGAGGGGCATCGAAAACTTCGACTAGCAAGCAGGCTTTCTATTTCCATTAAGCATGGTGGCCGCGTGGCGCTGGCAAGCGCGGACCTTTTTGCCTATGGTTAGGTTTGTTTCTTGCGGAATGGCGTTGCGTAATTAAGCGTTAGTTTGTCTGCTTGGATAAGGGTGTTGGCGTGTGCGGGTGTGTGTGACGCTGTTTATTCGCTGTATTGCTGGGGTTGCTTTTGTGTTTTTATCTATATTTATTTTGTGGATTTTTATGGGTGGGGTGTGGTTGTTTTCTGGCTCATGCGGATAGGGGTTTCTGTTTTATTTCTGTTTGCCATGGTCTTGGGTTTAGAAGCCAGGGCTGCTGACCCGCGTATTGTAGTGAGTGTGACGGATCAAAAAATGATTCTCCTTCGGGACGGTTCGGTAGTGGGACGGTTTCCGGTATCTACCTCCAAATTCGGTCTTGGAGATAGCTTGGGAAGTTATGCTACTCCAACCGGGCTGTTAGCTGTGGCGGAAAAGATTGGTGCGCGAGCGGTCGAAGGGGCTGTGTTTAAGAAACGCTGTTTAACGGGAGAGGTGCTGGCCCCAAATGCTCCTGGCAGGGATCCGATAGTGACGCGAATTCTTTGGTTGCGTGGAATGGAGTCCCAGAACGCGAATTGTTTTAAGCGCTGTATTTATATCCACGGAACTCCCGAGGAACGGCTTTTGGGGCAACCGGTCAGCTG
>CAMCYN010000037.1 GCA_945883955.1 Akkermansia muciniphila | reverse complement strand
CAAAATTGCCCAAAGCCGCAGCGGCCCAGGAGACGGTGGCGTCATTGCCGATGACCCGGGTACAAACCTGCATGAGCGATTCGCAAAGGACCGGATTTACCTTTCCGGGCATGATCGAAGACCCGGGTTGGGTGGCGGGGAGTTGGAGTTCACCAAGGCCGCAGCGTGGTCCGCTGCCGAGCCAACGAATGTCGTTGGCGATTTTGAAAAGACTGATGGCGAGCGTCTTGAGCTGACCGCTGGTTTCCACAAGCGCGTCTCGGGCGGCTTGAGCTTCAAAGTGGTTAGTCGCCTCGCGCCATGAAATGCCTGTGGCGGCGACAAGCCGGTCGATGACCAATTTTGGGAAATCCGGGTGCCCGTTCAGTCCTGTCCCCACTGCCGTGCCTCCGAGGGGAAGTTCTTCGAGCGCGTGGATTGCCGCACGAACCCGCTGCTGGCCCAGTTCGATTTGGCGTGCGTATCCCGAAAACTCCTGTCCCAGGCGTACTGGGGTGGCGTCCATCAAATGGGTGCGGCCGATTTTGAGAATATCCCAGAACTCTGCGGCCTTTCTGGTCAGGGCGCCGTTGAGTTGTTCGAGTGCTGGGAGGAGTGCCGAGTGGAGTTGGAGTCCAATGGCGAGGTGGATGGCCGTGGGGAAGACGTCGTTGGAGGATTGGCCCAGATTCACGTGATCGTTTGGATGCACGGGATTTCTGGAACCGAGCGGGGTGCCGGTAATTTGAGAGCAGCGATTGGAGATGACCTCGTTCGCGTTGATGTTGGTCGAAGTGCCGGAGCCGGTCTGGAAAACGTCGACTGGAAAATGAGCGTCAAGTTGCCCGTCGGCAACTTCCTCGGCGGCTTGTTCGATAAGGCTGGCTTGTTCGGTTGTGAGCCTGCCCAGTTCCAGATTGGCGCCGGCAGCAGCGCCTTTAATTAGCCCGAGAGCGTGAATTAATCCCCGGTCCACGCGGTAGCCGGACACGGGAAAATTGAGGACAGCACGCTGAGTGGAGGCTCCGTAGAGAGCCTCTGCGGGTACCTCCAGCGTGCCCATGGAATCGCGCTCCGTGCGTGTGTCGGCCATTTGATTTGTGGAAGCCGGAGCGCGCGAAGCCCCGAAATCGCTTTGGATGTGACGGTGACATCCAGGGCGCTAACGGGGCTTCGAGTGTGCGGAGGCTCGAGGTTTACGTGAGTGCTTCGCGGATGCGTTGCAGTTCGGTGAGTTTCGACTGCCAATCAGACTGGCGCTGCCTGAATTCGGCAACCACGTTGCCGGGGGCTCCGTTGACAAAGGTCTCGTTTGAAAGTTTGGCCTGAACCTTGCCCAGCTCCTGTTCGATTTTCGCGATTTCCTTTCCGATCCGTTCACGCTCCGCGTCCATGTCCACGAGTCCTTCGAGTGGAAGGAAAAGCGGGCCGAATGGGGTCAGGGATGTTGGTGTTCCCCGGGTTGGGATCCAGGCGGCGTCCACCAACTCGAGCGCTTCCGCGTTGAGCAAAAGCTGGATCACTTCGCGGTCCTCTTCGGAGAGGGGACTTTGGGGTTTAAGGATAAAGGTGATCTTTCTGTTCGATGGCAGGTTGAAGTCGCGACGTAATCCGCGGCCGGCGGTAACCACTTCGAACTTCGCGTTTGCACGCACCTCGTCCTCGGGAAGGAGTCCGTAGTGGGCATGGAAATCTGCTCCGAGAGGTTTAGGCCAGGGGGCGCGCATGATTGATTCGCCACCTTGCTCGGCGTGTAGATCGTCGTGGTAGCTCAGCCCGTGCCAGAGTTCCTCGGTGATGAAGGGCATGAACGGATGGAACAGCCGTAGTGAATGCGCGAGAACGAAATCGATGACGGCTAGGGTGTTCGCTTTTCTGTCCGCATCGTTTCCAGTGAGCGTGGCTTTGGAAGCTTCCACATACCAGTCACAGTACTCGTTCCAGAAGAAGCGGTAGAGAGACTGGGCGGCGTCCGAGAACCGGTACTCCTCCAGGGCGCTGGAGACATCGATGATGGCTCGGTCCAGACGCAGCAGAATCCATTTGTCCTCGGTGGAGAGCAGATCGCTACGAATCTCACCTTCGACGGTACCGCCCTGCATCTGGCGGAACCGGGAGGCATTCCAGAGCTTGGTGCAGAAGTTCCGTCCGAGCTCGACGTTCTTTTCGTCGAAGAGGATATCCTGTCCCAGTGGCGCGCTTCGCATCACTCCAAAGCGGAGGGCGTCTGCGCCGAATTGAGCGATGAGATCCAGCGGATCGGGGGAATTGCCGAGCGACTTGGACATTTTTCGTCCCTGTTTGTCGCGGATGATTCCGGTGAAGTAGACGTTTTTGAAGGGGAGCTGCCCCATGTACTCGAACCCCGCCATAATCATACGGGCGACCCAGAAGAAGATGATGTCGGGTCCGGTAACGAGGTCGGTTGTGGGATAGAAAGCCTTGAGGGTTGCACTCGATTGCGGCCAGCCCATGGTCGCAAAAGGCCAGAGCCACGAGGAGAACCAGGTGTCGAGCACGTCGTTGTCCTGCTCCCATTGGGTAGGGTCAGCGGGATGTTCGAGCCCGCAGTAGGCAATGGAACCGTCTTCGAGAATCCGGAGTGCCGTGGCTGGAATCTCAAACCCGAGCGAGAGCCGAGCTGCGACTTCGTCGGATCCGCGGAAATACCAGACCGGAATGCGGTGTCCCCACCAGAGCTGGCGTGAGATGCACCAGTCCTGAAGGTTGCCCATCCAGTGGTCGTACACTTTGCCCCAGCGTTCGGGGAAAAAGCGCATCTGGCCCGAGTTAAGCACTTCCCGGGAGGCGTCGACGGACGGGTATTTGAGGAACCACTGCTGGCTGAGCCGTGGTTCGATCGGCACGTCGGCGCGTTCGGAAAAGCCGACGTTGTTTTGATGCGGTTCCTCTTTGTCGAGCAGGCCGAGTTCACCGAGCTTTGTGATGGCGACCGCCCGGGCCTTGAATCTATCCAGTCCGGCTAGTCCTTCTCCGGCAAGGGCGTTCATGGAGCCATCCGGATTCATGATATCGATGAGGGCCAGCCCATGGCGGTGGCCGATCTCGAAATCGGCCTTATCGTGTGCCGGGGTGACTTTTAATACGCCCGTTCCGAACCCGAATTCGACGTGGGCGTCTCCAATAATAGGGATGAGACGTTCGAGGCGAGGTTGCTCGGCGGGAAGTGGGCGGACGATGTGAAGTCCGATGAAGTCGCTGTAGCGAGGATCATTGGGGTTTACTGCGACGGCGGTGTCACCGGGGATAGTCTCGGGACGAGTGGTAGCGATGGTGAGAAAGGTGCCGGGACGCTCGGCGATTTCTACCCGGAAATGATAAAGAGCCCCCGACTGAGGCTTCATGACGACTTCTTCGTCCGAGAGAGCCGTGCGTGAAACCGGACACCAGTTTACCATGCGTTTTCCGCGGTAAATGGCGCCTTTCTGAAACAAATCGACGAATACACGCTGCACACAGGCCGAGTACTCCGGGTCCATGGTAAAGCGCTCCCGACTCCAATCGCAGGAAGATCCTAGCTTCTTAAGCTGCTGAATGATGATGCCGCCGTGCTTGTCTTTCCATTCCCAGACCTTTTCCAGAAACTGGTCCCTGCCCAGGTCATCCCTGTGGCGAATGACGCCCTGTTTTTTGAGGGTTCGTTCCACGACGGTCTGGGTGGCGATCCCGGCGTGGTCGGTGCCGGGCAACCAGAGGACTTCTTTGCCGAGCATCCGTGCGCGCCGGGCAAGGATGTCTTGAATGGTGTTATTGAGGACGTGCCCGAGGGTTAAAACACCAGTGACATTCGGGGGGGGGATAACGATGGAATACGCCGGACGTGTTTCGGAAACGCGCTCGGGGCGGCCTTCAAAACAGCCGGAGGCAAGCCATTGGGCATACCATTTCTCTTCAATCGCTTGTGGTTCGTAGGTCTTTGGAAGCTCGGACATAGCTAGTGCGGCAATGTCCGAGGCGGCGACGAGGTTGGCAAGCTTGAGGGAAGCGGAGCGTTCGCTTTTGAAGCTTTTGGCCTCGAATCGGCGACGAGGCCGGCTGGTCTAAGGCCGCAGCGCAGGGGTCAGGGCGCCAAGAAGAGCGGCCCCGGCGCATTTCAAAACGGTAGATCGTCCGACTTTGACGCGGGTGGGAGTTTCCAGCGCTGGATGTCGTCGAAGGGTCTGAAGGGTCGCGAATCCGATACGGCGTGGAATACTGACACTAAAGCGCAGTCGAACGCCACGGATTCCCTTTTCGTAAGCCGCTCCTTGGGCGAGGGATTGTTCTGCACGTTGGAGCCAGTGTTCCACTACGGGGCGGGCTGCGGCGGGTGTAGTCAAAAGTAGCGCTGGGTTGGTTCCGCAGGCAATAAGTTCATCCTCCGGGAGATAACAGCGGCCGGCGCGGAGATCCTCCGGGAGGTCGCGCAGAATATTCACCAGTTGGAGGCCTTGGCCAAAGAGACGTCCCTGTTCCCGGAGGGTCTCGATTGGGATGCGGGCAAAGTTGGGAAGGCGAAGGGCGCAGATTTGGGTCCAGAACTCGCCCACGCAACCGGCCACGGCGTAGGTGTAAGCTACTAAATCAGCGGAGTTGTGTAAGGCGACGGGCGCTTCGGCGGGTGCAGTCCCGAAATGCGCGAGGTCGTCGCGCTGGCCACGAATAATAATGGCCATAAGCCTTCGAAGTTCCTGTCGGACGTCGGACGGTTGGGTTTGGACGGCGACGAGGAGTTCGGCCGAGCGGCTGAGGAGTTCCTGTTCCCCGGGATGATGGACCCGGAGGCTAGGGAATTTCCTCAGGAGCGAAATGGGAAGCTCGCGCTGAATGGCGGTGTCGAAAGCCTCGAGAGCCTCGTGCCGATATTCGAGCGGGAGGGATAAAGTGTCGGCCAGCGTGTCGCTAGTCCGGGCTAGGAGGTAACCCAAGCCCAATGGGCCGTGGATGGGCTCGGGCAAGAAACGGAGAGATAAAAAGAAAGAACGCGAAACCGCAGCCAAGAGGGGGCCGGGTTTCGCCAGGGGCCGGCCCGTTCCATCGGAACTCACAATCCGAGATCGGCGAGAAGCTCTGAATCAATTCGCCCTGTGACGGGCATGCCCCGGTCAATTTGGTAAGCGCGGATGGCCGACTGTGTTTCTGGACCACTGAGTCCGTCAATGGCCCCATGATAATATTTGCGTTGCCGAAGGGCGGCTTGGACGCGAACGACACGGCTTTCGAGGGGAGTGGGCGCCGGTTGATACTGGCCCCCGTAGACGGGCACTCCCTGATAAAGTGGGGCGGACGGATACACGGGAGGGGCGTAATAGTAAACGGGGGCCGGGGGGGCGAAGTAAACTGGAGGAGCGTAAACTGAATACGGAGCGCAATGCCGACCGTAATAATACGGCCTAGAATAACCCGATCCCCAGACCGGGCCGGCCGAGACGCCGATGCCAATTGAGACGCGGTCCCGAGCTTGGGCGATAGATGGTATACCTAACACAGCTACAGTTGCGAACAGAGGAAGGATTTTCATGCCTCGAAGGGGTGGATCTATTGATCGCTCGGAAAGCTTGTAGAAGCCAGCCTAGAATCGCTTTAGGAAGCGCATTCTATTAGATATCAGCATTGGAAACCGGAGGGCTTCGAGGAGTGGAGTTCGGGTTGTCTGGCACGGGCCATGCTCCCCATCGTAGCTAGAATGAATGTTGGCATCTACAAAGGCGCAGCCGCCATGGCGGCCTACGAACACTGGCAGGAAGCGATCGCACAGAATCTTGCGGCCGCTCCAGTGAATGGGTATCGTCGCACTCAAACGAGCTTCAATGGGATTGTGGGGGATTTGATGAAGCTGAAGGATGGTAACAGCAAGGTGCAGAAGGAGGTTAAGGGCGTGATGCCCGCCACTTCAAATACGCTGAGTACCGTCCCTGGATCGATGGCTTACACGGGGATAGAGACTAATTTTGCTATCGAAGGAGATGCCTTCTTCCGGGTACGTAAGCCTGATAATACGGTGGGGTATACTCGGAACGGGAATTTTCGTCAGAACGCTGAGCGGGAGCTGGTAACCCAGGATGGGAATATTGTGGAGGGGGAAAACGGTGTCATCAAGTTTCGTCAGGAAGGGGGCGCTATCCTTCTGAATTCAGAGGGGCGGTTGATTCAGGGTGAACTGCAGATCGCCAAGCTGCCGGTTTATGCATTTGAAAAGCCTGCGGAAATGCGCCGGATCGGGGATGGCTTGTTAGCTCCAGCAGAAGGTGATCGCCCTCGTGTGCCGGGAAAGTCTCCCGTCCTCCATATGGTGTTGGAAGGTAGCAACGTGGCACCTCTTCAGGAGATGGTGAATATGGTCACGGTTGGCCGGGCTTATGAGATGGCCCGGAAAGTGGTTGAGGTTCAGGACGACGTTGTTGGAAAGGCTATACAAGGCCTCGGCGCTCCCCTGGCGTAATGGCTAAAATTTGAAGTTATTTGGTACGGAATTTTTCAGCATCCCCTAATTTGTTATGATTCAATCCCTATACGCCGGCTCAACCGGCATGGAAGCGCAGCAGTTAAATTTAAATACGATCGCAAACAATCTTGCGAACGCTAATACGACCGGCTTTAAGCGCAGTAAGATTGAGTTTCAGGATCTCCTTTACCAGAAACCCCGAACGGCAGGTGCGGATGTCGGAAGCGGCAATTTGCTCCCCACTGGGGTTGAACTCGGGAATGGAACTCGCGTTGTGGCGACGGCTAAGGTATTCACTCAAGGGCAACTCAAGCAGACGGGCGGCAGTCTGGACCTGGCCATCGAGGGGGAAGGTTTTATTAGGGTCACCAAAGCGGATGGGACTGACGCGTTTACTCGGGATGGGGCGCTGAAAGTGAGTGCCACGGGTACGCTGGTGACTAGCGACGGGTTGGTGGTTCCGGGTGTGACTGGACTGAGTGACTACAAGAATATCGGGATTTCGCCCGACGGGACAGTTACTGGTACAAATTTGAAGTCCGGGGTGACTCAGACCATTGGGTCGTTTCTGTTGAGCACGTTTCCTAACTCTTCTGGGTTGAGGAGCTTGGGGGGGAATGTGTATGAGCAAACGCCTTCCAGTGGGGCTCCAATTGCCGGCAGGCCTGGGGCCAATGGGGCGGGGAATCTGGTTCAAGGATTTTTGGAGACGTCCAACGTCAATGTCGTAGAAGAAATGGTGAATATGATTCAGGCGCAACGCGCGTATGAGATTAATTCAAAAGCCATTACGACGTCTGACGAGATGCTTGGGCAGTTGGCTCAACTCAAGCGATGAGTAATTTCGGTTGGCGCCTGTTCTTGTTCGTTATGCTGCCCCTATGCGGGGCGGAGCAGTCGCCTGCTGCCGAGCTCAAAGCGCTTCTTGAGCCTGTTCCTGGAGTCAATGTTCGTAAACCGTCTGTCGCGCCTGAGAAGTCGGCTTCGATGCTCGAGGGGGGGGAGTCTCAGGCTCCACAGGTCGGAATGGTCTTGTCGGATGTGGCGCTGGCTAGGGCAATCCAGCAAGATCTGCCTAAGCGTTTCCCTGTTCGGGGCGAGCTTGGGATTCAATTGGTCAAGCCTTGGACTCCGATGCGTATGCCTGGAGCGGACTTTTTTGCCGAGTGTATCCAGCTATCAGGTGGAGCGCTGAACAGCAACATGTCCTTAATGGTTCGAGGGGTCAGCGCGGGGCGAATTGTGGGGGAGTGGCCAATCCAGGTGCGCGTTGAAATGTGGCAGGAAGTTTGGGTGGCGCCTCAGCGCTTGGAGCGCGGCCAGGTGTTGACGCCTGGAATGCTTGTGGCTCAACGAATCGATCTGCTACGCGAGCCAGGGCAGGTGGTTGCTGTGGATGCTGACGTGGTGGGTCTTGAATTAGCTCAGGTTGTCCAGCAAGGACGCCCGATTAGTCGTCGGGATCTTGTGGAGCGATCCCTGGTGCGGCGGGGGCAGTTTGTGGATGCTGTAGCCAATGAAGGTGGGTTGAATATTCGGATGCGAGCCTTAGCATTGGAAGCTGGGGCAGCGGGAGCCGTGATTCGCATCCGAAATCTAGACAGCAATAAGGAATTTGTAGGACAAGTAATCAATGAAACCCAAGTCCAGGTTCGCTTCTAAGTTTGGCATGCGTTTAACGATCATTGCCCTTACTCTCTTAATCTCCGGAGGCACATCCAGCCTGCGGGCCGGCTCACTGTGGCGCGAAGCTATTACCGACGAACGGGGTATGTATGCCGACAAAATAGCCCGTCGAGTTGGCGATATTGTTACTATAGTGATTTCGGAGTCCGCTATTTCCACTAATGCCCATACGACTACGACCGCAAAAGATAGTGCGGCGGCTGGAGCAGGAGGCCTTGGGAGCAACATTGTTGGTCAGTTCATTACGGGTGCGAACGAAAAACTTAAGGGGACAAATAATCCGCTAAGCAAATTTCCCCTCAATATACTACCCCGGCCCAACGCCGGAGTTACCTTGCCCACACCCTCGACCACCGGAGCTTCGACATTTACGGGTGGCGGGGAAATTACAAATAGTCAAAGGCTAACCTCCCAAATGGCCGTTCAGGTAGTCGATCGGCTTCCAAATGGAAATTTGGTAATCGAAGGAATTCGACAGGTTGCATTCTCTAAGGAGCGCCAGTTTGCTGCGCTCCGCGGAATTATTCGCCCTTACGATATTTCAAGGGTAAATACTGTGGCATCTAGTGCTGTGGCGGATGCTCGCATTGATATTGTTTCCGAAGGCGCCCTGTCGACGGCCCAGAAAAAGGGATGGCTCCTGCGGTTTGATGAGAAAATCAGTCCTTATTGATTCCCATGCGTTATCTGATACTTCTTTCGTCGTTCTTTTCGCTTTTGCTGACTACGGCGCAGGCTGCGCGTGTCAAAGACCTTTCCTTGATCGAAGGTGGACGGGACAATCAGTTAATTGGCTACGGGTTAGTCGTAGGGTTAGCTAACAAGGGGGATAGTATCTCGGATCAAAGCATTCGCACTGTTGCTAATGCCTTGATGCGCTTTGGAATCAATTTAGGCAATGCGCAGCTGAGGTCTGACAATGTGGCGGCGGTCATGGTGACCGCTGATATTCCGGCCTTCGCGCGTAGCGGTACACGAATTGACGTGACTGTTTCTTCGGTAGGTGACGCCAAGACTATTCAGGGGGGCGTCTTGCTTCAGACACCGTTGCTCGGTGCCGATGAAGCGGTATACGCAGTGGCGCAGGGTGCTATTGCGGTTGGTGGGTTTCTCGGCGGCGAAGGTGGCCCGGGGGGGGCGACTATCCAAAAGAATCACCCAACAGTCGGGCTAATCAGTGGGGGGGCTTTGGTGGAGCGTGAGGTGCCAGCGCATTTTGTGCGGGACAAAACCATTGAGCTAATGCTCCTAAATCCGGACTACACGTCCGCGGCACGAATGGCTCAGGCAATCAATCAAGAGTTTCCGCAGAGTGCCATGGCGAAAAATTCGGGGACTGTGAGTGTTTGTGTGCCTGAGGATTTTGAGGGTTATGAGGTCAATTTTATCGCGCGCATGGGGGGCATCGAAGTGGAGCCAGACGTTCCGGCCCGGATCGTAATTAACGAGCGCACCGGAACCATTGTCGCCACCTCTAATGTGAAGGTTTCCAAGGTAGCCATTAGTCACGGGTCACTAACTATTGCTGTCGCTTCTACTCAAGCCGTTAGTCAGCCTGGACCCTTTTCGCGTGGCGGGACTACGCAGACGACTAATTCTACCCAGAGTTCTGTTGAGGAAAAAGCGGGTTCGTTCCGAGTAGTGGAAGATACGCCGACCATTCAACAGGTTGCATCTGCATTGAACGCGTTGGGCCTGACCACTAGGGACATGATGGCCATTTTCCAGACGATGAAACGGGCAGGTGCACTCCAGGCTGAATTAATCCTGAATTAACCATGAGTATCCATTCCATACCCTCTTCCTTAAAGGTACCTGCCCAAGAACGCGTTGGTGGGGAGCAGACTTTAAGTTTGGGCGCGGGCAAGCCTCAGCCGGACGAGGTTGCCCGACAGTTTGAGGCAATTCTAGTTCGCCAGATGCTAAGCGAGAGTATGAAGCCTCTGTTGCAAAATGGAAAAGCAGGTCAGGCGTACAGCTTTATGCTCACGGACGCACTTGCCGAGGGAATTACTAAAGGAGGCGGCCTTGGCCTCCGAAATGTAATAGAGGCCCAATTGCGCCATCGTGAAAATGGCGGGCATACTGCGAGTTTAGAGTAGAATTTACCGTACCTAATTCACCGATCATGGCTAATCCTCCGCCAATCCGGCCGCGAGTGGGCGTGAAATCGGCTGCGCCTTTTCACGAACAGATGGTCATGGCTATGCGTGGGGAGATTCAGGAGCAGGGCGCCCTCTTGGGGCTGTTTGAAGAGCAGCAAAGAGCGATCATTAACCGTAACAGTGGCAAGGTTCTCCACTTGGTAACGGTAATCCAAAAACAGGTGGATTTGGCCCAGCTTGCCCGAAGTCGAAGGGAAGCGTTGATGGGGCAGGCCCTGAAGAGAGCCCGGATCTCTCCAAAGACGCCCTTAATGGAGCTTATCTATCAGTTTCCTCCGGTAGTTCAACCTTTGTTGCGCGCCTTGATTGAGGAGGTGATTCGTATTGCCGAGCGGGTACGGATCAAAGGGCACCAGAATCAGGTTCTCTTGGCTCGCTCGATTGATCTGATTCGTGAGTTGTTGGAGGAAGTCAGCCCACAGCCTGGTGGACGAATTTACGATGAAGCTGGGAGCTTAAAGATTAAGCTGTCAGGTACTGGAACCGCCTATATTAGTTAAATAGAATTATGCCCGGACTTTTTGGAAATCTAACATTGGCGGCCAAGGCGCTTCAGGCACACCAGGTCGCGATCGAGGTCACTGGACGCAATATAGCCAACGTCAACAACCCTGAGTATGCTCGCCAAAGGGTACTCATGGGTGATCGCTTTTCGGTGGCTACCGCGAATGGGCCAGAGGGGTCGGGGGTTGAGGTTCTTGAGGTACAGCAGCTTCGGGATGCCCTTTTGGATCGGCAGGTCATTAATCAGATATCCGACAAGGAAGGCTTGCTCGCCCAGCAAACGGCACTGTCAAATGCCGAGCTTGCCCTTGGGGACCGGGTAGACGCCGCCAGCACTCCAACGTCTGTAACGGACGCGAGTTCTTCAGCCTTGGGGATCGGTGGCGCGCTTGATGATTTATTTAATAGCTTTGACACCCTCTCAGCCTCTCCGACCGAGGTTCCTGTACGGGAAGCGGCTATACAGTCTGCCCAAATTCTTGCTGATCGGATCAATACGGCCGATAGCCGGCTCTCTTCCTTGCAGAGCGATTTGGAGCTGCAGTTGAAATCCGACGTCGATAAGGCTAACGCCCTGCTTGTTGATATCGCTCGTCTGAATGCTGAGATTCGCCAGGCGGACTCGCGCCAAAGCGGAGGCGCTGCTGATTTAGTAGACCGGCGTCAAAGCAAGCTTGAGGCCTTGGCTGGCCTTGGCAATTTTGTGCTGAGTGCCCCGTTCGATGCTCGGAACCAAGTAGATGTTTCTCTTGGGGGCCAGCTTCTGGTCACTTACGGCCTGACACCGAAGGGCCCGAATCCGCTCTCCTACCAGAATGCAACTCCTCTCGTCAACGGGACCTTCCCTTTGACGTCGGCTACGGGATTTGTGCAGGGCGCGTTCATGCTCAGTGGGATCAATGTGACGAGTAGCCTTAATAGCGGTGCAATGGCTGGCCGTTACAGTGCGATGACCGGTGGAATATCGACGCTCCGAAATCAGCTGAAGACATTTTCCGACCAAATTTCCACGGCGGTGAATTCCAAGTATTCGCCAAACGGGACTTCCGGTCCGGGTGCATTTTTTGCAGCTACCCCTACTTCGGGCCTCTTGCAGGTATCCGCGACTTTGACCTCGGCCAATTTGGCGACTGGCCCTTTGTCGGATCCGACAAATCCAGCGTTGACCCCAGCGACGAGTAACGCGGGAGACAATACCTTCATCAAAAATATCGCTGCGTTGAGGAGAGCGATTTTCTCGACTGCTGGAATCATCGCTCCCGGAACACCGGATAAATTGACAGGAAAACTCGGAGACTACATCCGCTCAGTCGTTTCGTCCCTTGGACAGACCCTCAAGAGCGTCAATACTCGAGCGGAGGAATCGACGGTAATTGATACTGCGATTCGAGCCCAACGGGATGCAGTAAGCGGTGTGTCTCTTGACGAAGAAACAACCAATCTTATGCGGTATCAGAGGGCATATCAGGCAAACGCCAAGGTGATTTCGGTAATCGATACCATGCTCGAGTCTTTGATTAACTCTATGGTCCGCTAAAAGGAGCTGATTTATGCGAATTCCTAACCTGACAATTTCTGATGCCGTCGTAAGCCGGTTGAACGTGCTACGTGGTAAGCAAAACGAAATCAACCAGCAGCTCGCTACGGGACAAAGAGTTACTTTGGCTAGCGAAGATCCTGCGGCAGTGAGTCGAATTATGACTCTGCGCTCCGAAGTCGCTGTCACTCAACAGTATTCCCGCAATGTGGATCTCGCGACAGGAATCTCTCAAGCTACGGGCTCTGCACTCACCAGCTTGGTTGAAATTTCCTCACGGGCAGGGGAGTTAGCCGCCCTAACCTCAGGCGGGACGGCTTCGGCTGCGGAGCGTACTTCATATGCGGTTGAGTTAAATCAGCTTATTTCTCAAGCCATTGAGGCTGGAAACAGTCGGTTTAACGGCCAATACTTATTTAACGGGATAAATAGTGAGAATGCACCGTTTGCTGCCGACGTTTCGGGTGTGGGCGACAGCGTTGATCACCCAACCGGTGTTGATCTCACGAATCTTTCGGCGACAGATGGGAACACGATCCAGCTTTCTGATTCTCTTGCGGTCTCTCCATACAGCCGAGCAGTGAATAACGCAAAGATCGGAACATTCGTGACTAATCTCGTGGTTCTTCGCAATGCCATGGAGGCAAATGATACGACGGCAATCGCAACAGCTCGTAGGGGTCTGGCCACCTCCGAAGGTGATGTTATCAACTCTCTTGCTGAGAATTCGGCGGGCCGTGGCCGCTTGGAGTCGATTAAAACTGCGGCGGACCAGCGGTTTACAGACTTAAATGGTCTTATCGGCCGTGAGACAGATGTGGATATTGCTCAATCCATGGTTGATCTCACCAAGACTCAAACGGCCTATCAGGCTGCGTTGCAAGCGGGTGCCCAAATTCTTAAATTGTCCCTTCTCGACTACGTTCGGTAGTCGCTAGGTCGTGGCTTTTCGTGCGCTTAGTATTTCCGACTGAAGGAGACTCTGCAGGCGAAAAAAGTACCACCAATTGTAGAGTATTTCTTGCGGTCCCCAGATTTTTATTTAAGATAGGCTCCCCAATTGACCCTATCGTCCAGTGGTTAGGACACTCCCCTTTCACGGGAGTAACACGGGTTCGAATCCCGTTAGGGTCGCCACTCTCATTCCGAGGGTGTTGCGACCAGGCTTGGCAGGAACTTCCGTTGATGGCTTGCGCATGCCCGCGGTCGACAGCCGAGGCGGGTTGTGGAAACTGCCTCTTTCCTAAACGCTTCGCTGAAGTTTCCGTATCGATGATTAGCTAAACGGTCTAAAATCGGCGGCAGAGGCGGATATCTTAGAGTTCCTGACGGTTGCGAAACTCCTGAGCTTGGCGGCGGGAAAATTCTATTTGCAATCCGCCGCGCAACGTAGCCTTCAGACTGCCGCTGAACCATGGGTCCACTCTTTCGATGCAGGTGCGGTTGACCAGTTGAGCGCGATTTGCGCGCATAAACAAGGTCACTGGCAATCGCTTTTCCATAGAGCCCAAGGACCGGCGCAGTAACGGACTGTCGCCGCGTATATGAACCCGCGTGTGGTTCCCCTCTGCCTCAAGCAAGGTAATTTCCTTCACGGGCACGAACCAGCAACGGTCGCCTTCGCGGATGAACACCCTGTCTTCCTCTGTAAAACAAGTCTCGGGAGAGTCGAGGGATGTGTTTTCGGACGAGTCGTCTTCGGTGGCTCGTTCTTTCTTACGTTTGATGCGGGCCAGCGCCTCGGCGAGGCGTTCGGGCTCGACCGGTTTGAGCAAGTAGTCGAGGGCGTTGACCTGAAACGCGCGCACCGCGAAGGCATCGTAGGCGGTCACAAAAATGACCTGCGGGTGCGGTGCGGGGAGCGCGGCGAGCAGATCGAAGCCGTTGCGGCCGGGCATCTCGATGTCGAGGAATACGAGGTCGGGCCGGAGAGTGGGCAGCAGGTGCAACGCTTCGGTAACGTTGGCCGCTTCGCCCACGATCTCGATCCCGGGGTGAACCGTAAGGAGATGTTTGAGTTCTTTGCGGGCCAGAGGTTCATCGTCGATCAACACGGTTTTCATGGGGAAGAGAGCGATGCGGCCGGCGAACGTGCCAAGGGCATCGGTAGGCGAACCCGGGCCTGCACCCGGCCGGGCGAGGGTGTGATCAACTCCAGCGAAGCGGCCGGGCCGAATAGCAGGTGTAGGCGGGCGCGGGTGTTGGCTAGACCAACTCCGGCCGCAGTCGGCGCAGCTGCGAGCGAGCCCGGATTGGTCACGTCGAGCTGCAGCCGCGCTTCGGAGACTTGGGCGGAGATTTCGATCTCACCGCCGGCCTCGATACGGTTGATGCCATGTTTGATCGCGTTTTCCACCAGGCCTTGAAGCGCGAACGGCGGCACCGGCCACTCGCGGGCGGAGGCGGAGGCGTCGATCTTCCAGCGCAAGCGCTCCTCGTGACGCAGCTTCTCGATCTCGAGATAGCCCTCGATCATGCTAAGTTCACGGGCCAACGGGAGCAGCGGTTCCTGATCCGTGGCGAGCGAGGCGCGCAGAAGGTTGGCGAGCCTGCTGACGGTGGCGCGTGAACGCTCGTCCTCGGGCGGCATCAGGGCGGCATCAGGGCGCGCAGGGAGTTGAGGCTGTTGAAGAGAAAGTGCGGGTTGATCTGGGCCTTGAGTGCGCGAAGTTGGGCCTCGCGGGCGACGGCGAGCAGGCGGGTTTGGTCGAGTTGGGTCTGCTGCTGGTGCCGATAAAAACGGGCGGCGAGGTAAAAGCCGGTCCAGATCACGGCGAGGGTGAAAAGGAAGGAAAAATCTTCGATGAAGCCGGCCAGTGTCCACTCCAGCCGCGCCTCGCTCGGCAGTTCAGGCACGGCGAGGGCGTTGACCCGGGCGCTGATCTGCAGCCAGGTGGTCTCGAGCAAGGGGATGGCCAGCAACCAGGGGGCCACGCGCAGGCTAAAGCCGCCTAGGGTGCGCGGACGGCGCAGAATCCAAAGGATGACGACGCGCAGTAGGTGGGCGCCGAGCAGCCCCACGCTGATAAAGACCAGGCGGTCCACGAGGGCCAGATGGAGGAAGATCTGCTCCTTCGCATCCCTAGGCTCGTGGAGCAAAATAGGGCCGATCACCGCCACCAGCACGCCTCCCCAGCCCACGAGCTGGCAGGCCCAGTAGATCGGCGTGCCCAGCCAGCGCCTGTGCACGCTATGCGTGACGGGGGATGACGGTAATTGAATAATTACATGCATTCAGAATAGTGAATAAGGCTAAAAGAACCGCCGTGGCGCGCGAGTCTGATGTTTTGGACGACGCAACCCACCCCTGCGAAGGAAGGGTTGCGCCGCACAATGGAGGCTCAGAAGCGGTAACCGACATCGAACGACAACCCGAGGTAGGTGGAGCTGTCTCCTTCGAGATTGCCGCCGAAGGTGAAGGTGCTCCCGAGAATCAGATTGTCGGTCAGGGAGTAGTTCGCACCGACCGAAGCCGTCCCGAGCGTGCGGTTTGGACGCTCGGTGGTGTACTTCACCACGGAAGAGCGATCAGGCCCGACTTTGACGGTGATGTCGTCAGCGTTGAAATCGCGGCTGACATTTAGGCCCAAGAACGGACGCATTTTGCTCGTGCCGCCGGTCAATTGCGCGCGGACTCCAAGTGAACCGCGCAGGGCGTTGTAATCGGCGTCTCCGTAGGCCAGCGCCAAGACGCCCGCGCGCTCGCTGTAACCAGCAATGGATGTCCGTTCATAGGACACGGAGGTATTGGGAGTAACGGTCCAATTTCCGAGCGAGATGTCATAGCCGCCGCCGATGGAGGCGGACATATAGTTGCCCGTGGTGTCTCCTTGGGTTTGTTCCTTGGCAACGGAGCCCAGGGATGCCCGCCGTTTGATTTTGTCGTAGCGGGTCGCCCCATAGCTTCCAGTCGCGTTGAGATAGGCTGCGTCGGTGAGCCGATGAACGGTGTAAAGCGACCACAAGGTGGTGCTTTGGTCCAGGCTGCCATATTCACCTTCGCGCTGGTTGCCAGATAGGCTGTCGCCGAACTTTCCGCGTGAGTTCGTGTAGGAGAAACGGCCGCCCAGCAACCAGTTCTTGGACATCGCCACGTCTCCGGCCACGTAACCGCCGCCTTGGCTGGTTACGAGGTTGTTGTCGGTGCCACCGGTACCCGACTTGGTGGTGCCGCTGCCGGTCAGGCCGGCTTGGGTTTTCCACGTCCCCGCTTCGCGTTGATGGAGTCTTCCGTGGG
Organism: Akkermansia muciniphila; assembly: GCA_945883955.1. GTDB lineage: Bacteria > Verrucomicrobiota > Verrucomicrobiia > Chthoniobacterales > Chthoniobacteraceae > Chth-196. The sequence continues at coordinate 5,730 of CAMCYN010000037.1, read as the reverse complement.
AGTCGCTTTCCAGGAAGGACGACAACGTGTTGGTTTGGGCCAATACCCCCGTCTCCTGTTGAAAGTTAAACATGGACTGGGTGAGGAGGCTGGTGAATTGATCCCGCGCCCGCAGTTGCGTCAGAATATAGTCGCCGATGACCGCGTGCATCGCGGTGGAATAATGCCCGTTGGCGAAGACATTGCCGTCGTTGGGAAACGCGGTGGCTTCGCCGAGGGTGATGTAGTTTCCGGTGCCGTAGAGAAACCCATACTTGCCGAGATTCAGACGAACATCCTCGGCGAGCTTATCAACCTTCACGAGATAGACGCCCGCTTGGACTAGCCTGGGATTAAGGGCGGCGTTCGATGCGGCGATTTCTGAGCTTAATTGATTCATCAAGTCGGTGGTGATTGCGCCTCCGGATCTGTCGATCGCCCACTGGACGGGTTGAAGAAAGGTGGGTTCAACAATGGCGACGATGTTTCGAGCACCGAGAGAACGAAGCGAGGCGATGTTCTCCAGGTAGGTGTTCACGTATTGATTGCGGCTGTAGGCAACGCCATCGATAAAAGCCCCGGTGATGTCGTTTGCGCCCATCCAGGTGAAGGCCAAGTCGTTTTTGCCGAAGCGGGTTTTATCCTGCTTAAAAAACGAGATTTCTTCGGCGAAGCTTACCGCATCGGCAAACTTGGTCGCGGTCGCGCCGCTGACGGCGTAGTTGTTGCCGCCGTTGGGCGCGCCGGTGATGGTGTCGGCGCCATCGATCGTGACGATGCGGGCGGCGGTGGAGGGATGGTGCAGTGCCTTGCCGACCACCTCGCCCCACATAAGACCCTTGTTGGTGGGGCGAGGTAGACCGTTCGGTCCCGAACCCACGTCGGAGCTACTGTCACCGAAGATGTAAACTTGGGAGATGGGCGCGGATTGAAGACGCGTGGCGGTCAGGCCGGCGAGCAGGGAGATGAATCCGGCGAAAAGGACTACGGAGGGAGTACGATTAATGCGAATGGCGTTCATTTTAGGATGTCGGATGACAGCCCAAGGAAAGCGCTTCGGGGTGGACTTGGATCGGAGTCGGTGAATTGCGGCAAAAAGCGGGTGCGGACGGCTCGATACTGCCGCAGGCGGCGAATTGCTTCGGTCTTGGTGCGACGATGCCGCTCGGATTGGGCAGGGTGTTGTGACATTCGAGGCCTCGGAACCCGAACCAAGGAATGCCTCTCTCGAGCATCTAACGAACGCGTCGCCGTGGTGCCGCTATCCGCGCCACCTCTATCGGCCCAGTGTTGCATCTCGCGCAACATCCTCCTTTTTATTTTGGGGGTGCCGCACTTTTCGACCGCCGCGCCACTCAGAGCAACCCGCCGCACTTTTCAACCGCCGTTTACATGAGTACGCTGGAGGAGCCATTTGGCTAACCTCGCGCGTGCGTACGCAGGCCTTTCAGCTCATGGTTCACGGCCTTGGGGGCAAGTGCCGTGGATTCCTGTTTCGGAACCTCACCAAGTCGTCAGTGGTCAGTTCAACCATTTCCACGTCTGCCCGTTCTCAAAGAGACTCCGTGAATTTCCTCACGATGGCACTGTTCTGTTTGTTGTAAACATATGCAAGTTAGGCTTGTGTGAGTGTGCGCAAACTCCGTTTGGCGAAAAGCGGGGGTGAATCCGGTTAGGGGCACCCCATTTAGACACAGAGAGAGGGAAGCACCGGGGATAGAACCAAATGTCTACAGGTTAGCGAGTATCTGAGCGTTTGAGTGCGTTTGTGTCGGTTAGAATCCTGCGGATTGATTGTTTTTCATCCTTTGTAAGATAGGTAAACTCCTCTGAAGATGAATCCGTCGACAATGCCCGTAAGAGACGTTCGGTGACCCGCTCGAGTATCACGGTGGGGAGCGAGCGGAAGGCCTCGGTGTAGATCATATAGCTGCACCGATATCGAAAGATCCGGGTGTCTAAATCAAAGTCACGTAATGAGTCACCTTCTTTGGTTGCAATGCGCTTGGAGAGGAACTCCTTGAGGAACTCGGGGTCGGGAATGACGCTATTTGCGGGCAACGGTGCCTCATCGGCAAAAAGGATATATCTCGTGAGTCGGGCGGAGATGTCACTGAGGACATTTGCATCTCCTTCCAGAAGGTGTCCCTGCCCCTTAGCTAACGCTTCGCGGGTGCGATAAGCGGCGAGGGTTACTAGGTTATGGAATCCCAATTGATGTTCATGGAGGAGATGTGCAAGGAAATCGCTCGTTTTGTTCGGATAATGCGCAAAATTAAACTGAACACCCGGAGGATTGAGGAGCGTTCTGTAGCCGCCGGGTACGGCTTCTCCGACGAGGTTTCCTAGATGGCTGCCTGTGTGAGTGGAGCCGGTAACATGCCAGCCTCCAAGTCTCTCTCTTAGAGGAATTTGGTGGCCAACTGTTTCTCTGCGAAACCCATCTAGGCTTGCGCCTGTCGGGGTGCAGATGACTGATTCCGCGACCATCCCAGGAAGTTGAGCGGAAGTGCGCCCCGCATGGCAGTTCATGCAGCGCTCTGATCTCGTAAAGCTTTCTTTTCCGGATGGTTCCGGTCGGGAAACATAGAAGATGGGCCCGAGGGAAGGATCGATAGAGGCAACCTCCAGGCGGCCGCCAGGAACGTATCCAACGTAAGTATCTTCATTAAAGTAGATCGCGCGTGGATTACTTGGGAGAATTAGGCCGCTTTGGAGACTCGTGGCGGAGTACACCAGAAGCTGGGAACTTTGCGGAATGTCGAGCGCCCGCAGTAGGCTTTGCAGCTTCACCTGGTCGGTAGGTCCATCCTGCACCTGGCCCCCTTTCTGGCGAAGGAAACGTGAAAATGGATCTTCCAGGGGGCTGGACCAGTAATTGTGTGGAAACTCTCGGAAGGAGACCTTTGGTGCCTGGCCGAAGAGTCTTGTGGCGCCAATTGGTAAAACTAGAGCAAGACATGCGATCGGCCCCAATGCGGATCGCATCCTAATTGAAGGCCATGGGATCATGTTAGCCATTTTCACCATAAAAAACGGGCTGCCCGACCGGCGTAGTCGAGGCAGCCCGTAGGTGTGAAGGTGTCTTATTTTTCGGTCTGTTCTTTTGCTTGCACCCATCCGCTAATCCCGGCGGAGAGATGCTTGACGTTCGTGTAACCGAGGTGCTTTGCGGCGTCGGCTGCGCGCGTATAAGCATTGCAGGCAGGGCCGCCGCAGTAGGCAACCACTAGGCCATCTTTGTCCTTCGGAAGTACCGACGCGAGACGGTCCTTGGCGTCGGCAAAGTTTACAGCAGTGGGGACGTGACCAGATTTAAATGACTCTGAGCCATTCACATCAATAACAACGACCTTTTTCTCAGCAATTGCGCGTTTGAGTTCGGCAATACTGATGTCCGGGTAATCTCCGGCAAAAGCTGCCAGGGAAGACAGGGAGATGGCACACAAGGTAGCGAATAGTTTTTTCATAGGAGGCAATCAGCTGATGGGAACTAGCGACAAGGCTCGACAACCGAGCCCTTCTCAGCATGGAACGAGCCCGGCTGGCATCAAGTCCTTAGAAGCGGAATTGAGAATCTTTAGGGCAGATGTCCTGTGAAAGCTCTGCCGGGTTATCGTCCGCACAGGGGGGCGGTGAATCCCAGTGGAAAACTTTTCTAAGGCAAGTACACTTTCTGGCTCCGTTTTACGCGCAACGATGAAAATTACTTCTGCAGTCTTTAATGCGAGTGCCACGGACCTGAGTTCCTGTCTGGACGAAGCGTTGCCGGAATTCGCTTTTATCGGGCGCTCGAACGTTGGGAAATCCACCCTTCTGAACACCCTTGCTGGAAAGCGGGATCTCGCGCGTGTTTCTGATACGCCGGGATTCACGAAGATGATCAATTTTTTTACGATCAATCATAAGTGGCGCCTTGTCGATCTGCCGGGGTACGGTTTTGCCAAGGTTGCCAAGTCGGATCGCGCCAAGTTTTCCCAACTCATCGAAGCTTATTTGTTGAGTCGAAAGAACCTGGCCTGTGTTTTTGTTTTGATCGATTCTTCTATCAAACCTTTGGCTATCGACTTGGATTTTGTTCAGTGGATTGGGAATGCAGGCAAACCCTTCGCGCTTGTTTTTACGAAGACGGACAAGGTGAAGGCGGGAAAGGCGAGTGAGAACATCGAGTTGTTTATGGGGGCTATTGCTTCCTGGTTTGTGGACCCCCCCGAGATTTTTACTACTTCGTGTAAAACAAAAGAGGGTGTAAGGGAGCTACTTGGGGTAATTGCTTCGTGTGTAGCTTAGTGTTTATAAAAAAGTTTTCTGATTCCATGACACTTGAAGATTTAGGATGGAATGAGGTTTTTGAGCGCGAGTTTGCACCCTTCGATCAAAAAGGTTGGAAGCCAGCCCGCCTTATCCGCGATAACCGGATTACTTACGGGGCTCTATTGGGCGATGGGGAAGAGCGGGAGGTGGTCATGGGGGGGAAGGTTTATCACGACGCTCAGACTGATGCTGAGTTGCCTGCGGTTGGCGATTGGGTGGCGCTCGAGTTGGGGGGGGAAGACGACGAGACGGTGATTCGTGCCCGACTGGCGCGGCAGACCTGTCTGTCGCGAAAGGCGGCCGGACACAGCGCCGAGGAGCAGGTGATCGTGGCGAATGTAAATATTGTAATTGTTGTTACAGAAGCAGGCGCTGATTTTAACCCCAGGCGATTAGAGAGGTATTTTGCTTTAATTGGTCGAAGCGGAGCCAGGGCTGTTGTGTTGGTTAATAAAACGGATTTGTTTCCGGATTCAAAAAATAAAGAAGTCGCCGAGGTAATCCGAAGCTTAAATCCGCAAGCGGAAATACATCTGACCAGCGCGGAAAAGAATAGGGGATTGAAGGCGGTAAAAGCTTACTTTCAGAAAGGAGTCTCAGTAGCCTTCGTCGGATCGAGCGGGGTTGGTAAATCGGCTTTGGTTAATCAGCTCCTAGGAGATGAATATCAGTGGACGGGCGATGTGAATGAAGTGACGGGGAAGGGAAGGCATACGACCTCGGCACGCGAATTAATGGTACTGCGCAAGGGCGGGATTGTGGTGGATAATCCCGGTATTAAAGAGGTCCAGATGTGGACGGATGAAACCACGCTAAGGGAGCGATTTTTGGATATCGAAGCCTTGGCGGGCCAATGTAAATTTTTTGACTGTAAACATACGTCCGATGCCGGATGCGCAATCCGGTCGGCTGTATCCAGTGGGGGGCTAAAAGCGGAGCGTTATGCGGGATTTCTCAAATTGGACGAGGAAATCCAGAAGTTAAAAGGACGCTGTAAGAAAAGGCAGATGACGATCGAACGGCGCTCCAAAAGGGAAGGCCGTAGCAACGTGCGGAATCACTCGGACCGACTGGAGCTAGAGCAGGAGTTGCGTCCGTGGCGTACGCGCCGAATATGAGCTCTGGAGGCTTTGGGGCGGATCTGCGGGGATTTGCAGAAAGTTTTTGCGGTGGCGCGCTTTGCTGCGATGCGAATGAATGAGGGGCAGGCGCAGAGCAAACACCAGATCGATTGGTCATCCGAATAGAGGTAAGTTATTGTGTTATTGGTTCCAAATACAATGAGTTGGCCTAGGAGCCTGTCGGGCTTGAGGGGATCATCGATGGCAATCTGGGTTTCGTATCTTTGACTGCTTCGTAAAAAAGCCGTCCTGGTGTAGCTTTCTCTAAATTATCGTTTGCGGCTGGCTGTTTTTATACGCATTTCAGGCCAACTTT